>JASEGW010000144.1 GCA_030017825.1 bacterium
GAATTATAGCATTTTTGTAAAATAACTGATTTATTTTGCAGTAAGTCTATTATAGGATGTCTTTTTATTAAAGATGGTCTTAATCTTTTTTGATGCATAGTAAAAAACAACTCCAGAACCAAAACCAATAGCCATATTCTTTGTTAAGACAGAAATGACTATAGTTATTATCATAGAAATAATTTCAATCGTTGTTCCCTTTACATCTTTGGCAAACTTTAATAAAGAGATACCCACCATAAGAAGCATTGCCCCTACTATAGATTTTGGAAATACGCTAAAGATTGCTACTATAGATGTAGATAAGAAGATCCCTAAAAATATTTCAATTAAACCTTCCATAATATTTGCTCCACCAGTTCTTGCTCCAAAGTAATACTGACCAGCAAGACCACCAGCGCCATGACACATAGGCATTCCACCAAAAAATGGAACGACTAAATTCATTGCTGCTTGATTAATAAGAAGTTTCTTTTCACTAACTGCACGCTCTGGAAAATATTCTTTGATAAGAGCAGCAGAAGCAATTACTGCATTAGTAAGGGTTAGAGGAATTTGGCTTATACCAGCAAGTAAGAATGCTTGACCAATCTCTTTTATATTTGGAATAAAGATTGATGGAAAAGAAATACTAAAATTTATTTTCCCTGATAAATCACCTTTTAAATTAGAAATTAGTATTCCTAAAATAAGCAAGACAATGGCAGCTGGAGCACATTTATTCTTTTGGAGAAAAACAATAATTATTAGGGAAATTATTCCTAAACCCCACCCTTCTATAAAAATTGCCGATTGGCTAATCATAGAATAACCAAGAAATCCAAGCATTATTCCAAGAGATATTTGAATACCTCTAACAACGCATTTTGGAGTATACTTGACAATTTTTTCTATAAATCCGGTAAAGGAGAGAAATAGCCAAAATAATCCTAAGCTAATTCCACAAGAATAAACCATAGAAGGATTCCAGCTTTGAGAAATAGCATAGACAGCTACTGCTTTTTTTGGCTGTAGGGGCATAGGAATTTTATAGATAAGGCCTGAGACAATATTAACAAGTCCCATCATAACTAAAAAGCCAGATGGATTAAGTTTGCAAACAACAATATATCCAATGGCTAAAGGAAAGAGAGTGCCAAAATCACCTAAAGAACCTGCTAGTTCTCTAAGGTTGAATTCAAAACTTTTAATTTTAAAATTAAACATATTCAACCTTTTTTCACTTAGAAATCAGGATTAAGAAATTATACTTTACCAATAATAAAATCTTCTAAGAAGTCATAGAACTATTTATTCGCTCAAGCTCTATAGTATATATTAAGCAAAAGTGGTCATTTTAATTATAATAAAAGTCATTTTTCTTTAAGCGGATTTAAAGCGTGAAGATTTTACTGGATATAAAATCACACTTTCCCTCGGAGACTGACATTAGGCATTTGAGAATGAGCGTAAGAAATATGACTTTTATTACAAGCTTCCTTTAATTTATGAACACTTTTGCTTAATAACCGCTCTAATTTAAATTTACTATTATTTATCTGCTAATTACATTCACTATTTATAAATTATTGCAAGCTTTCACTATCTCATTTTGAGTGTCAATAAAAATATCCGAAAACTCACCATTTATCAATCTATCTTTATAAGAAGAAACATTCTTCTTGCTTTTGATTATATGGGTAAGCATACCCCCTTTAGCAACATCGCCAACTAAGATAACTCCTACTAAATTATCTCCAAGAAATACCAATTTTCGATAAATTCCATCTTTTTCATAAGATAATACTTTTTGGCTATCATCTGTAGAGTTGGTAAGCCCCATGGTCATAATAGGCAGACCGTAAACTTCTACAGAATTCATGCTCAATCCACCTAAGTATTTCCTTTTTAATCCTGTGGCCATATTAAATCCTGCAATTCTACCTTGGTCAAATGCTAAAGGAACAATAGCAATTACATTATTTTTCTCATTTATCATATCATAAGTTTCTACTACATCACCTGCCGCAAAAATATCCCTATCAGATGTCTGCATATATTCGTTAACTAAAATTCCTCGGTTCACATTTATGGATGTATCTTTTAATAAATCCATATTAGGTCGAACCCCAATAGCAACTACTAAGACTTCACAGCCTAATTCCCTCTTATCATCTAAGATTACACCAGATACCTCACCTTGCTCATTGCTTAATATTTCACTAACTGTATGCTTGGTAATTATTCTAATCCCTTTGTTTGTCAAGCGACTATTAAGCATTTCTCCTGAAATCTCGTCTAAGGCTAAGGCTAATACTCGTGGTCCCAGTTCTACAATAGATACTTCTGCTTCTAAGGCATTTAAGCCTTCAGCAGCTTTTAAACCAATTAGACCGCCACCTACAATTACCACTTTAGTACCCTTTTTTACTATTTTACCTAAAACTTTTGCATCATCATATTTAGTAAAAGTAAAAATATTTTTTGCGGATAATCCTTTTATGAGAGGAACAAATGGTTTTCCGCCAGTAGCAACTAAGAGTTTATCAAAAGTAATTACTGATTGGTCGTTAAGTTGTATTTTTTTCTCTTCTGGATATACTTTAGTTACGGTCTTACCAAAAAGAGTTTCTACCTTATTTTTTTTATAAAAATTTTCTGGCCTATAAAACATCTTATCTGAAGTAACCTTACCCGCTAAATAATATGAAATTAACGGACGAGAGTAAACATGGTGTTCCTCATCGCTAATAAGAGCAACTCTTCCCTCTTTATCTATTTCTCGAATAGCCTCAAGAGCAGCAATTCCAGCATAAGAATTTCCAACAATTACATAGTGCATAATTTATCTCCTAAAAGTATCCTTTTGCAAATATTTTTCGTTTCTTTTGGCTATATCTATATGTTCCAGTTATTTCTATTGCTTTAGGCTTGCAAGCTTTTACACATGGAGGAACATCTGTATGAGAACAACCATCGCATTTTAGAGCTAAATGATCTTTTTCTGCTCTGGCAATAACTCCATAGGGACAAGACATAATACACATCCAGCATCCCACGCATAAACTATAGTTAGTTTCTACCCAACCATTATCTTTATTTCTTACTCTAGCTCCCGACATACAAGCTGACATACAAGAAGATTCCTCACAATTACGGCACAAAGAAGGAAAGAAAGCACCATCTTTTTGATATATAGAAATTCTACTATTTGGCTCAATATCAGGATAAATCTTAGTCATCTCTTCTTTACAAGAGGCAATACAATCAAAACTGCCAGCACACCCATCACATTTGCCAGGATTTACTAATATTTCCATAGTAAATTCACCACTTATATCACTTAACATCTCTTCCCTATTATTTTGGGTATTTTTCATATACACCTCTTTTAATATAATTATTCTCCCATGTAAAAATACTCTTACCAAGTAAGGCCATAGCTCTATAAAAAGGTACCTTGGTTAATGAAACCAAGTCTAAACAAAACTTATTTCCCCAAATTAATAAATGCTTGTCTAAAAATTCAGAAATAGCCTTATGGTATTTTTCTGCTTCCTTAATATTTTCATTTTTTCTATTCTCATATTCATAACTAGATAAAATTGATATAAACTCACATTCATGAACAATATGATCTGGCATTTCTTTACCATCCACTATTAGATCAAATTCCTTATAGAAATTACTAACTTCCCAGGTAAACTTACCTTGAACTTGCCTTTCTCCTCGATAAATAGACTCATAAGGAGGAATAAAAGGCATATAAGAATCATAAATAAGACGAGTATATTCTTCTTTTAAGTCATTTAGAACTTCTTTGCTATCTTTTCCTAAATATTGTTCAAATAATTCTACAACTTCCATGTCAATTTCAAAGGTAGAAATATTACTTATCATATTAGCAGAAGTTAGATCAATTGCTAATTTATGAGTGGGATTATCAAAACCATCTTTTAATATACTATACACCGTCATTCTTGATTTTGATAAACTTAATAAATCAATCTCTTTATGGTTGAAATTAGAAATTTCTGGGTATAAAAGAGACTGATCTATATCCAGCATAGATTTCACCCAATATAGATTCTTATTTTTTTCCCCTTCTCTCTTCCAAAACTTTATATTTAATTCGTCGACAAATAATTCTTCTACTGGTTTCATTTCACATATAGTTCCTGTTTTCTATTTTAATCTCAGACTATCTAAGAAACAAGCCTTACTACTTAATAAAAATTAAAATTGAGCATTTAAATTATAATTATATGCAATCCAATAAAAAAATTGACATAAAAACAATATTCTACCAATATATCG
>JASEGW010000145.1 GCA_030017825.1 bacterium
TCTTCACGCTTTAAATCCGCTTAAAGAAAAATGACTTTTATTATAATTAAAATGAGCACTTTAATACATACTATAATTAGGTATTGTAGCACACTTAAGTACTTAGTATTGTAAGTAAAATTAATAGAAATATATTTCTAATTGTTGTTTTTGATTGTTTTGGTATAGATTTGATGTATAATAATTTAAGAAAAATATAAATTAGGAGAAAAACATGAGAAAAGTTATTCTGATTTTACTTGCATTAGCACTTACTGTAGGAATTTATATGTTTTTGCTCAAAAATTCTTCTTGTCAAGAAAGTAGTAAAATATATAGAGTAGCCTATAAAGAGAATAAAAAACCTTCTAGTGGAGAACAGAACAAAACACTTAAAATATTGCATCCTGGTGAGAATAAATGTTATTTTGGAATCTTTATGGGCACTTGTTGGGTCAATTATAGCTGGAAAGATTACAAAAATAGTTGGCATGAAAAAGGTTTTACAGGTAATTATAACTATGCAGATGGAAGCACTCAAGAAATATATGGTTTTAGAGATAAAATAGGAAGATTTCCAGCAATTGTTCATCGAGGTACATACTGGGACAAGGACCCTTGGAATTCATCTAAGGATAAGCCTTTTACTAATCCTTTGCACGGTAATTTTAATCCCAGTTTTAAGGGAGTAGTATGGTGCGCTATTTGGTCACCTCCTATATTTAGCCCTGGTAACTCTACTCATCAAATAAAAAAATGGTTAGAAGAAGTTTCCAGTGGGGCTGAAGATTCAGTAATTATAAAAGCAGCCAGAGATGCAATAGCTTATAGAAATCCTTTGATGATTGAGCTTGCTGTCGAGATAAATTCTTCTAATCCAGCGGTACACAATAAAATCCCTCCTGAGGATTATAAAAGGTTTCATCGTCGTGTAGTTGATATATTTAGAAATGAATTTAGAAAAGCAAAAGCCGTAGATAATGTTACCTGGTGTCTATATGGAGGGCATGAGACTACCTATGGAAGTCTCAAAGAATATTATCCAGGAGATAATTATGTAGATTGGATTGGAAAAAGTATTTATGATGGTAAATCTGTGCATAAATTGGAAATGTTTGGAAAACCTGTTTATGCACCAGAATATTTACCTAAAAACTCGGGCGAGGGAAATGGAAAAGCAGATTGTTATTTAAAAGAAGATTTAGAAAAAACAAATTTTCAAGCAATTTGTTTAAATGTATTTGATTGGACTATGGCTTGTTATATTCCTGGAGAGAATTATTATCATTATAGAGAAATGGGTAATTCTATTTCTCAACATAAGGATTACTTAGAGTTGAGCAGGAACGAATATGATTATTTAAAAAAGTACCTACTTAAAAATAAGAAATTTTTAAGTGAATGTAGAGTTGTAAATAGGTATTAACGCAAATACAAAAACTCAAGTTGAAGAGTATTTTGTAGAGCAAGAGATTAAATATAAAAAATTAAGCAATGCACAATGTGTAGCAAGTTGTTTTTTATTCCTCGTTACGCATTACGATTTATTATGTTCTTTTTAGGGGAAAGTTTAAGAGAAGATATGGAGGGAAAAGTATAAAAAAGTATGATTAGCGATAAAAATACTTGCTTGCATGAATTAAAAGATAAAATTAAGGAATTTGTTAAAGAAAGGGAATGGGAGAGATATCATCATCCGAAAGAGCTGGCTATCTCTATGAGTATAGAAATAGCTGAACTTTTAGAAATATTCCAATGGGAAGAGAAGGAGTGTTTAGGTTTATTGGAAAACAACCAACAGAAAATGGAAAGGATAAGAGAAGAATTGGCAGATGTTATAATGTATGCCTTAAGTATTTCTAATCAATTAAACATTGATTTGTCGCAAGCTATAATAAAAAAACTCGAAGCAAATAAAATAAAATATCCTTCAGAAAAAGTGCTTAAAGAAGGTTTGTATAAAAAGAAGACTTATTAATCCTTTTGTCTTTATGTCTTTGGTGATAATGCCAAAGCTTTACTTTATAATTTAAAGGAGGTATAGGAATATGAATGTTAAGAAAGTATTGTTTGCTGGGGTTGTGGTGGGAATACTAAGTGGAATTTGGGGAGGAATTACTTGTGGATGGTTATTTAATTGGGTATACTCTTTAGAGCCAACTACTATATGGAGAGGGAAAGAGGCCATGACTGCGGGGTTTACGGCTATGGTAAATATTGCTAATATAGTTTTTTCTACTCTTTTAGCTTTCGTATATGCACTTCTTTATAAGGGTATTCCTGGCAAAGGTGTTATCAAAGGACTTTGGTATGGAGTTGTCGTGTGGCTCGTGGGAACGCTCCCAGGAAGTTTTATGGCAGGCGTGTTTTCAGTAATTGCTAAGGGAGTCATAGTTTATTGGATAATTTCTGGTTTAATTACTAATATTTGGCAAGGAGTAGTAATTTCTTTAATTTATAAGGAAGGGTCAGAGTAAAGCAGAAAAAAAATTATTTTTGTTTTTGGTAAAGGTTGACATTAAGTTATTTTAAGCACAAAATATAAATAGAAGGAGGTGCAACAATGAAAATAGGATTAACTTTAGAAAACATGGGTGATATTAAGGAGGGGAGACCAACTTTAGGCACTGAAACTCCGGTGCTTATATATCGCTTATTACAATTTAGCTTGAGAGAGATTATTGAGGGAGAGTTAGGTGATGGAAAGGGCGGAGAATATCTTTACAGAGCAGGGCAGCTTGCTGGAAGGTTGATATATGATAATTTTTTAGCAAAGATAAAAGATGTAAACGAATTATATGCCCAGCTTGCTGATTTGTTATACAAACTTAAGGTATGTATTCTTAGAGTAGAAAAGTCTGAACCGGAAAAAGGATTGTTTGTATTTGTAGCTACAGAAGATTTAGACTGCTCTGGTGTTCCTGAAATTGGCTGGCCAATTTGTCAATATGACGAAGGGATTATTGCAGGTATTTTATCTAAGTTTACCGGTAAGAACATAGTGGCCAAGGAAATAGATTGTTGGGCTACAGGCGAAAGATACTGTCGTATTGAAGCAAAAGTGGTGTAGGAGGGACTTAAACATTAAACATAGTCCTATTGCAATATTGTTAACACCGAAGGACTCTACATGAAAAAAAATGAAATAGAAGTGATAATTGAAAGCATCGATAGGTTATTAGAAGGAGATTACGAAACCTACATAGCTATTGATTCTCAAAGCGAACTTAAAGAATTAGCAGAAAAAATTAATATGCTTTCAAAGGAGATAAAGTATTATTATTCAATAATTAAGAATATATCTAAAGGCAAATTTTCATCAGATATTAAGGGTTCAAGAGGTATAATAGCTGGATTAAAATCAATTCAATCTAGTTTGATGCATTTAGTTTGGCAAGCTAAAAGAATAACCGATGGAGACCTTGCTCAGAGAATATTTTCTATGGGAGACATATCTGAAGCATTTAATGAGATGGTCATAACTTTGAAAGAGGCAAAAACTATAATTGATACAAAAACAGAAGAATTGAAGAAAAAAAATATAGAACTACGACAATTATTTGCAAGTGTAACCACAGGATTATCTGAAATAATTGGAGCCAAGGATGAATATATTAAAAGACATTCTGCTAATGTAGGAGAATACGCAGCAATAATTGCCAAAAAAATTGGTTTTTCCGAGGAGGAGATAGAGTTTATAAGAATTGCAGGAAATTTACATGACTTAGGAAAGATTGGAGTAAAAGACGACATTTTAAATAAACCAGGAGAATTAACAGAGGAGGAATATAGGCATGTTAAAAAACATCCTATAATTTCTGCAAATATTCTTGCAGAAATAAAGGAATATAGCTCTGTTGTAAACTCTATTCAATACCATCATGAGAAATTTGATGGCAAAGGATATCCTGAAGGTCTCAAAGGTAAAAACATACCCATAGGAGCAAGAATCTTAGCTGTAGCTGATGCTTACGATGACTTATCGTCAGATCGCCCATATCATAAAGCTTATAAAAAAGAAAAAATAATTGCTGAGTTAATATGTAACAAAGGTAAACAGTTTGACCCAGAAGTAGTAGATATATTTGTGAGAATAATAAAAAATAAAGAAATCTAAATACTTAACAAAACCTCAACGATCAGAATAGTTTAGATATTAAATACTTAAGCATAAGTTTTTCGGTACTTGATCTAGATATTTTAAATCCGAATCCCCGTTTTCACGAGGATAAGCATCGAAATCCGAAACCTGTCTGCGTGCGAACACGCACAGGCAGGCAAATTC
>JASEGW010000146.1 GCA_030017825.1 bacterium
GCATCTATAAGCTTTTTTGTATCTATTGCTGTTATTTCGCAGTAAGTCTAATATATAAAATGGAGGTTTAATATGGCTATAACACAGGAAAGCAAAGAAAAAGTTCTAGATATAGCTATTTCTCAAATTGAAAAACAGTTTGGAAGTGGATCTATTATGCGTTTGGGAGACGAAAGAGTAGCAAATGTCTCTATGATTCCTACAGGTTCTTTATCTTTAGATATTGCTATTGGAATAGGAGGGGTTCCTCGAGGTAGGGTAATTGAAGTTTATGGCCAAGAATCTTCAGGGAAAACTACTTTAACTTTACATATTATTGCTAGTGCTCAAAAACAAGGTGGTGTTGCTGCTTTTATAGATGCCGAACATGCTTTAGATCCTGCTCATGCCAAGAGAATTGGGGTAGATATTGATAGCTTACTAATATCTCAGCCTGACACTGGAGAGCAAGCTTTAGAAATTGCTGAAACCTTAGTCAGGAGCGGTGCTTTAGATGTTATTGTTATTGATTCTGTGGCGGCTTTAGTTCCTAAGGCTGAAATTGAAGGTGAAATGGGCGATAGCCATATGGGTTTACAAGCTCGCTTAATGTCTCAAGCTTTGCGTAAATTAACAGCAGCGGTAAGCAAATCTAATACTACAGTTATTTTTATTAATCAAATTCGCTCTAAAATTGGAATTGTGTTTGGTAATCCAGAAACTACTACAGGAGGAAATGCTCTTAAATTCTATTCTTCTCTAAGATTGGATATGCGCTGCATAGAATTGATAAGGGATAAAGATGAAATTATTGGTAACCGAGTAAGAGTAAAAGTGGCTAAAAATAAAATTGCTCCACCTTTCAAGATAGCTGAGTTTGACATGATGTATAATGGTGGCATTTCCTATGAAGGAAATTTAGTAGATGTAGCTTTAGAAAATGGCATTATTCAACGTTCTGGTGCTTGGTTTTCTTTTGGGGATGTTCGTTTAGGCCAGGGCCGAGAAAATGTTAAAAAATATCTCTCTGAAAATTTAGAGAATTGCCGAAAAATAGAACAAAAGATTAAGGAAAAGATTCCTTTTATTAATATTTATTCAGATAATGATAGAAGTTCTAAGATTTCTAAAGAATCTTCTGAATAATAAAGAAAGTTGAACCTTTCACCAGTTACTAGTCTCTTAACTAATGGTGTTCAAAATTAAGTAACTATTTAGCAATGTTTAATGTAACAACATATTTTCTTAATTCGAAGTTTATGCTGAATAGTTACAAAATTAATTAGAAAGGTAAAAAAATTAATGCCAGGAGAAAGGATATTAATTGTTGATGATGAGCCAGATATAATTATACTCTTAAAAGCTATTCTCGAGAAGGAGACTTTTAGGTCTTATGTGGCTAACAACGGTAAGGAAGCTATTGAATTAGCTAAGACATTGTTACCTGATTTGATTCTTTTGGATATTTTAATGCCTAAAGTTGATGGATATGAGGTGTGTCGAAGGCTTCGAGATAATTTTCATACTAGTCACATTCCTATTATTATTTTAACTGCTAGAGATGCACCTATTGATAAAGTTAAAGGGTTAAAATTGGGTGCGGATGATTATGTTACCAAGCCTTTTAATCATGATGAGTTGCTAGCTCGTATTAAAGCTGTGCTTAGACGTACCCATTTAGAAAGAGATTGCAATCCTTTGACTCAGTTACCTGGAAATATAGCTATTGAATACCAAATTAGAGATAGGTTAAAACTCGGATTACCTTTTGCTTTTATGTATGCAGACCTAGATAACTTTAAGGCTTTTAATGATTACTATGGATATAATAGGGGAGATGTAGCCATTAAACTTTTAGCGAACATTATTTTAATTGCAGTAAAGAAATATGGAAGTGCAAATGATTTTATAGGTCATATTGGAGGAGATGATTTTATTATTATTACTAAAAAAGTTGAGTCTATGGAAGATATTTGTAAAGATATTATTGATGGTTTGAAAACTTCTTCTCCTGAACTTTTTGAGCAAAAAGATCGTAAAAAAGGATATTTTGAAACTATTGATAGAAGAGGGAATAAAAAAAGATTTTCTGCTCAATTGAATCTTACCATAGCTGTTACTTCTAACCAACATGTAAATTTTTCCAACTCTTTACAAATTAGTGATACACTAGCTGAGATAAAACGTTATGGGAAACAGATGGAGGGAAGTGTTTTTGTGGTTGACCGTAGAGGAGAAAAGAAGATTAACAAACCTTCTGATGTGAGCGTTTCAAAGCAGTAGAGGATAAAATGGCAGGTGAGCTAATATTGTTAATAGATGATGAAGTAGATATGCTTAATATATTAAGAGAATCTTTTAATGATAAAGGATATCAATGTATTGAAGCTAAAGATGGTATTGAAGCTATAGAACTTGCTCGCACGGTTCTTCCAGATGTCATTGTATTGGATATTATGATGCCTAATATGGATGGCTTTGCGGTTTGTCGTAAATTAAAAAATGATTACAGTACAAGTCATATACCTATAGTTGTTCTAACGGTAAGAAGAGAAGTTTCTGATAGGATAAAAGGACTAGAGTTTGGCGCTGATGACTATGTAACAAAACCTTTTGAGTTTTTAGAGCTTTTAGCTAGAGTAAAAGCGGTACTTAGACGAACATATTTAGAAAGAGATTGCAATCCTTTAACGCAATTGCCTGGGAATATTGCTATTGAACATCAAATTAAGATGAGATTAAAGAATAAAACTCCTTTTGCTTTTTTATATGCAGATTTAGATGATTTTAAGTCTTTTAATGATTATTATGGATATAATAGAGGAGACTTTGTTATTAAAACTTTTTCCAATATAATTCTTTCCTCAGTAAAAAAATACGGTAGTTCAAAGGATTTTGTAGGACATATAGGTGGAGATGATTTTATTTTAATTACTAAAGTGGAATCTGCTATTGATATATGTAAAGATATTATTGAGAATGTTGAATTTTTTACTCCTCGTCTATTTGATGAAGAAGATACAAAGAGAGGTTACTTTGAGGTTGTAACCAGAACAGGGAGCATAGAAAAAGTTACAACTAAGCTTACTGTTACTATTGCTGTGGCTAATAGCGTGCATTTAAAGTTTAAAAGTTCAATGGAAATTAGTAGCGTTTTAGCTGAACTGAAGCGTTATGGAAAACAGCAAGATGGCAGTATTTATGTTGTAGATCGGCGAAAAAAAACTAGATAAATGTAGGTAAAAATATGGAAAAAGAAACAATCCTAATTGTTGATGATGAGCCAGATTTAACTGAGCTTATTAAAACTGTTTTGCAAAAGAAAAGATATAAAACTCTTGTTGCAGAAAATGGTATTCGGGCATTAGAATTAGCTCAAAAACATATTCCTACTTTAATTTTACTTGATATTATGATGCCTGAATTAGATGGTTTTGCTGTGTGTCAAAAATTAAGAGATAATTTTTATACTAGCCATATTCCTATTATTGTCTTAACTTGTAGAGAAGAATTAGAGAATAAAGTTAAAGGGTTTGCTATAGGAGCAGATGATTATGTAACTAAACCTTTTAATTTCTCAGAACTTATAGCTCGAATAAAAGCAGTGCTAAGGCGTACACATAAAGAAAGAAGTTCAAATCCTTTAACTCAACTACCAGGAGGTAACTTGATTGAAGATCAAGTAAAAAAAAGATTAAAGCTAAACACTCATTCGGCTTTTTTATATATGGACTTGGATGAGTTTAAAGCTTATAATGACTATTATGGATACAAAAAGGGTGATGAAGTTATTAAAAAGTTAGCAGAAATTATATGTAATGCTGTTGATGAATATGGAAATAAAGATGATTTTGTTGGTCATGTGGGAGGAGATGATTTTATTTTCATCACTACTCCTGATAAACCAAAAATAATAGCTGATCAAATTATTAAAAACCTAGAAGAGATTTCAGTAAAATTTTATGATGATCGAGATTTAAAGAATGGATATATAGAAATAAAAAATCGCAGAGGAATTTCAAATAAATATTCCACTAAGCTTACCATCACTATTGTTGGTATTTCTAATCAAGATGTAAGTATAAAGAGTCATATTCAAGTTAGTGATTCTTTAGCAGAAGTAAAACGATACTTAAAGAGAAATGAGGGAAGTAACTTTATGATGGAGAGAAGAATACATGCGGAGTAGGATAAAATATATAAGGTATCTAAAATACTTCTGTTGTTACTAAGTCAAATGTTATATTTAATTACTACGAAAAATGTTATATT
>JASEGW010000147.1 GCA_030017825.1 bacterium
AGTAAAGGAATTATAGCATTTTGTAAAATAACTGATTTATTTCGCAGTAAGTCTATTAAACAACTTATTCCTTTAAGAATTGACATCTGAAAGTTAAAAACTGAACGCTTGCTTATTTTTTGATCTTAAAAACTACGTTAGTCTTCATCCTAAAAAATGAGATTCTTATCTAAATCTCCAAAAAGCCTTTATTCTCTCCAACAACCCATAGGCTTCTACCGTTAAATATTTTGTCTTTCTATTCATTACTAAATTATTAGTACGAGCATTCCTCTTGGGAAAATATAAAATTGCTTTTATATAAAAACAAGTACCTCTTTCATCTTGATATATTACTTCTTTAACGGGTGAGCTTTTAATCTTGTCTGGCTCATATTTATTTCCGTAATCATCAATTAAATAAAAATGCCATAAATCAAGATCTAAATACATTTTTTCTTTATAAGTTTTCATTTCCGTAGCTACAACAACATACTTAAAAAAAGTTGTTTTTCTTAATTCATCCTTAGTTAATTCTTCTCCTTTTTCTGCTCTATATATCTTATAATAGGCAGCTAATAATTCTGGACTGTATAAAGTAAAATTAATTCTAGTTAATTTTGTAGGATCTTTTACACCCGATTCATCTTCAGCCTCTATGGTCCATTTTTTCTTTATTTGTTCATAAGTAAGATTTTTATTTGTAACTATCTTCTTTTCTCTTCTTAGCCTTCTACATTCTGGTCCTCTTATGTCTCTTTTTATAGTTTTTTCCTTAAAAACTCCACAATTAGTGAAAAATACAATACTCATTAATATTAAGATTATTGATATATTCCTAAAATTATTCATTAACTATCACTCTTTCCTTCCTTTTTCTTTCGCAATGTTTCCAGCTATTAAATTATTATTAGGTGTTTCTGCAGGTATAACAAAATCAATATTCTCTCCTTGATTAGCAGCATTTGGATTATAAAGTTGAGGAACCTTCCATTTCAATAACTTCTCTATTCCTAAACCCAAATATTTAAATATAAAATATGCTATAGTAGATTTGTATAAGACTACTAAGATTAAATTAGTTACTGTCTCCCTATTTAAAAAATAAAATAAGGTAGCTGCTCCTGTTGTAAAAAAAGCAGTCCAAGCTAAATAAGAACTTAATTTATTCTCTTCCATAACAATCAGTACTCAGAAGTCAGAAGTCTGAAGAGAAAAATTTATTCTGGATTTTAAATTTTGACTACTGACTATTTTTCTTATAATAATCTTCAATAGCAGACTTTAAAGCATCTTCTGCTAACACCGAACAATGCATTTTTATTGGAGGAAGTCCATCTAAGGCTTCGACTACTGTTTTTTTGGTAATTTTTAAGGCATCCTCTAATGTTTTGCCTTTTACCATTTCCGTAATTATAGAACTAGTAGCAATAGCTGCTCCGCAACCAAAAGTTTTAAATTTTGCTTCTATAATTCTATCGTCTTTAACTCTTATATACAATTTCATCACATCGCCACAAGCAGGATTACCCACTCTTCCTACTCCATCTGGATTTTTAATCTCTCCAACATTTCGAGGATTTTCAAAATGTTCCATTACTTTTTTACTATATTCCATCTTCTTTAATTCCTTCGTAAAGAGGCGACATTTCCCGTAATTGCTGCACTATCCCTGGCAATATTTTTAAAGTATATTCTATTTCTTCCTCCTTATTATACTTTCCCAAACTAAATCTAATAGAACCTTGAATCATATGTGAAGGCACCTTCATGGCCCTTAAAACATGCGATGCCTTAAGACTTCCAGAAGTACAAGCAGAACCAGTAGAACAGTTAATGCCTTTTTTGTTAAGCTTTAATAATAACGATTCTCCCTCTATGTAAGCAAAAGAAATATTTAACGTGTTAGGGAGAATCCCCTCTAAACATCCATTTAATTTTATATCTGAAATTCTCTCTCTTATTCCCAAATATAATTTATTTCGAAGATTAGAAACATAAATAACTTCTTCATTCAAAGTTTTTTTAGCAATTTCACAAGCTTTCCCTAAGCCCACAATCCCTGGTACATTTTCTGTTCCCGGCCTAATATTTCTTTCGTGATGCCCTCCTTGCTGTAAAGACTTAACTTTAATTCCTTTTCTTATATAGAGCACCCCAGTTCCCTTAGGACCATTTATCTTATGTCCAGAAAGAGATAGCAAATCTGCTTTAATCTCCTTTGTTTTGAAGGATATTTTTCCTACAGCTTGGACAGCATCTACATGAAAGCAGATATTATGCTCCTTAGCAATATTTCCAATTTCTGAAATAGGTTGAATAGAACCAACTTCATTATTAGCATACATAATTGATATTAATGCAGTATCACCTCTAATTGCCTTTCTTATCTCTTCTGGATTTACAACACCTTCTTTGTTTATAGAAACAACAGTTAAATCATATCCTTGCTTCTTTAATTCCTTGCAAGGATTTAGCACGGCATGATGTTCAATCTCAGAGGTTATAATATGCCTACCAGCTTTAGGATTAGCAAATAAGTAACCTTTTATGGCTAAGTTGTTAGACTCTGTTCCACCACTAGTAAATATTAGCTCTTCAGGCTGAATACCTAAAAGTTTTGCAACTTGACTTCGAGCTTTATTTACTGCAAATCTAGCTTTCCTCCCAAAATCATGAACACTGGAAGGATTGCCATAGAATTTACTATAATAAGGAAGCATTTCTTCTAAAACTTCAGAGTCAACTTTAGTAGTAGCATTATTATCAAAATATATATTCATCCCTTATTATACTTTAAACTATTTCTATTATTTATTCAACTTTTAAATTTAAATCTTTTATCTGATTAATAACATAATTTCTAATTTTTTGGGGGGAAGGCAAGTTTTCCGTAATTTTACCCTTTTTAATTAGTTTCTTTAAACATAATAATAATTCCCCGTTACACTCACACTTATCTACTTCCTTTTTTTCAGGTAATATTAATAATTTATGACACTTCTTGCATTGTAAAACTTTTTTATGGCCAGATTTTTTTCCTCTTTTAGCTAAGGGTTTTCCATTTATCTCCACTATATCTAAAGAAAAATCTATTACTGGTGCATTACTTAGGTAAGTACCTACCCCAAAAGCATCGGCAACATTGCTTAATCTAAGAATCTCAAATTCATTTAACCCGCCACTAACAAATAACTTTACCTCGTCAAAACCTCTTAGGTCCAGTTCCCAACGAACTTCTTCTAAAATAGCCTTAAAATCACCTCGTCTAGAGATAGGAGTATCTAAGCGCACTGCAAATAAATCTTCTCCCAAAGTTTTAGCAGCTTCTATAGCTTCAAACTTTTCATCTCCAAAGGTATCTATTAATGCAATTCTCTTGATAGGTAGTGGCTCAATTTTATGAAACAATTTATAGGCTTCTATAGGATTTTCTAAAATCAAAATTAAAGAATGGGGCATAGTTCCTTTAGCTTCTTCTCCTATTATCTGAGCACTTTTAACTACTGCCACTCCATCACATCCTCCAATAAAAGCACTTCTATCAATCATAGGAGCAATTCCAGGATGCATTCTTCTAGCCCCAAAACTTAATAAAGTTTTATCTTTTGCAGCAATCTTGCACCTGGAAGCAGCTGTAGCTATTCCTGATGACTGACAAAGAAGACCTAAAAGAGGAGTTTCAAAAATAGCAAAATCTGTATACTTTCCAGAAATTTGCATTATGGGTTGATTTTTCCAAAATATAGAACCTTCTGGAAGAATATTAACATCAATAGGAAGGCCCTCTAATAATTTTATAACTTCTTCCACTCCTGCTAAAACACCGTAATTCCAATCTCGAGGTAAGTTTTTAGCATAGACTTCTGCTTTAACTTTTTTTTCTATGCCACAAGTCTTTAGTATCTCAACAGTACGTTCAAAGTAAACATCGGTTACTTTCCCTCTTTTTATTTCTTCCTGAGTAGCAATGTGAAACATAAATTTAACCTAAAATATTCTGGTATAATTTTCAATTTATAATTTCTAGTTTTCAATCAATTTTCGTAACTATTCAGCATAAACTTCGCACTAAGGAAATATGTTGTTACATTAACATTGCTGAATAGTTACCAATGTTCAATGACTTAATTTTCAAATATAAAATATTGCCATAAGTAACATGTAATTCTAATAATTATATTACAAGCAATTCCCTAGTTTTCAACTTTAGAATATTAGACTTACTGCGAAATAACAGCAATAGATACAAAAAAGCTTATAGATGCC
>JASEGW010000148.1 GCA_030017825.1 bacterium
TTATGCTTATTTATTGAGATATTCTTAATTTTTAGTTTTCATATTCGCGTTATTAAGTAGAGTATCTCTCTATTCTCTTAAAATATACTTTCTAAGCTAAAGTGTTTTATTTTAACTTTAACAAAGTTGGTTTATTCTTTAAGTCCCAGAAATAAAAATGGTCAAACAAGAAAGAAAGTTTATATTTGCCAGCCATATCAACAGCTATATGTTCAGCTTCACTAGCGTCACGAATAGATTCTTCAGCTAAAATAATACTCTTGTCATACTCTCTACGAAGTTGAGCCCAAGCAGCTTTCTCCTTGAGAAGTTCAGCATTTTTGATGAGCTTCTTTTCGTATCTAGAAGCTCCTTTTTGATTAGCTTGTTCTATAGAGATAATAGCTCTAGCTAACATTTTATCAGCATTTACTGCTTTTTGGGCGGTTTGGTATTCTTTTTCTAACATAACTGTTTTTTCTACCATTTTTTCTACTTCAGCTTTGGCTACCTGCAACTCTTTTTCCTTTTCTGCTAAAAGAGTATCTTTGTTGTTTAAAGACATAGTTAGAGTTGATACATCTGCTTGAAATCTAGTAATCTTTAATTCTTGTTCTTCAATATAAGCATATTTATCAAATAGTTCTTTTTCTAATTTAGAAATATGCTTATTTTTTTCTTCAATAGTAACCTTTAAATCTTCTATTTCGGTTTTTAATTTTTCTACCTCTTCATTTTTCACATACTTTTTAACATATTGTTCTTTAAGCATGTGGTTAGGAATGGTAAGTAGTTGTCCAGGATAGATCCTATTTGAATTTTTTATGTGCCTGTTTCCTTCACTTTTTAACATCTCCCTCCAATCTCGAGGATTTTTCATATACTGCTTAGCAATTTTACAAATAGTATCCTCTTTCTTAATTATTACCGTTAGACTATCTTCCAGAACTTGATCTGGAGCAGCTACTCCCCATAAAGGAGTTAAGATAGTCAAAGCAAGCAAAACAACTAAAAACTTTTTCATGACTACCCTCCTTAATTATTTAATTAATTTCATAAAATTACTTTTATAGTAATTTATTGACCATAATGCATAGATAAAGATATTCTATGAGAATAATCTAAATAATCATTGTATTTAAAATAAGCATAATCGAGATTCCAAATTTCGTGATTGATTCCTAACCCAAAGCTTGGATTAAAATCTTGATTACTTCCTGCTCTTAAGGTAAAATAACGAGTAAATCTTCTTTCAATACCAAAATGATAGAGATAGGTAGTATCCTTTTTACTATTTATGCCATTTTTGCAATTTACATCAAAAGCTAAAAGTGATTTTTTAAGCTTAAGAGCAGTTCCTAACCTAATAGCACTAGGAACTCTTTCATTCTTTACATCAGTAGCTAAGTTTCTAAACATTGCTCCAAAAGAAAGGTAATCATTATATTTATAAAGAATTCCTAAATCAAAACCAAATCCAGCACCACTTTCAATCTTAGTATCAATAACTAATCTTTTAAATGTAGTTCCAAAGTAATAGTTAGAATTACCTGCTAGGGCAAAAGAAATAGCATATATGTTCTCACTCATATTGCTTGTTTCTTTTAGTATTCCTTGTTCTAGTTTAGCAGCATTTCTCATCCAACTAATTCCAAATCCATAACGAAGACTTAAAGGTTGGGCATAAGCAATGTAGTCGTTAGTAAGAGTATCCATTTTTAGTCCAAAAGGAACACCTCGCATGGTAGTGATTTCTACAAAGCTATTTTGGATAATTCCTGCAGGATTCCAGTATAAAGCATTGGCGTCATCTACTACAGCAACAAAAGCACCTCCCATTCCTTGAGGTCGAGCTCCAATTTGAATATCAGTAAAAGAGTCGCTAAGTACAGGAGTAACAAACCATAATGTTAAACATAGAATTGATAATATTGTTTTTTTCATAAGACTCACTTCCTTTACTTGATTACTCCAATAGGCTTGGTAATTATGTCTTTTGTTCCATCAGTATATTCAGCTTTAAAATAATAGACATAAATTCCACTTCCTACATAGTCATTGAAGTCATTTAAGCCATTCCAAGCTGGACTGCTATAAGAACCGGCGTTTTTGGTTTCATTATCGGATAAGTTTCTTACTAAATCACCGGCTAAATTAAATATCTTAATAGTTATAGTGGCATCTTTAGGTAGATCATAAGTAAAGCGAGTAGGTTCTTCATTGCTGCCAACTCTAAATGGATTTTTAGTAAGGTAAAGATTAAACTTTTCTGGAATAGATTGAGTTCCTTGAGATTCGCCAATATCGTAGATAGTAAAGTGGTTTACCCATACACTTACTGTATTGTTTTCTGTATCTACTATACTTTTACCTGCCTTTACCCATTCAGTACCATCCCAAAAAACAATTTCAAATTTACTTTCATCGAGTTCATCAGGCTTGCTACCATCTGGATAAGTATCGCGTATATCATTTCCATTTACATCCCAATCGCTATCTAAGTATGATAGAGTAATTTTAACTGGTCTATGGAAAACAATATTTACTGGACCAAATTCATGGGGAGTGCCTAAAAGCTTGATGCTTTGTTGAGTTTCGTAAGGCTTAGTCTGTTCGTCCTTATTAGCAGGCTTAATAGATATTTTTTCTTTTCCAATTAGTGCTCCTTCTGGAATTTCTACTTTTGTTTTATCAGGAGCTTTCACCTCTTTTCCTTCTCTTCCCACCTCTTCTGTTACTTTAGGAATTACATAGGTTATATAAACAGTTTTGGTAAATTCGTTATCTGCGGTATCTCGCACAATAACTGCAATTTCATTTTTTCCTACAACTAAAGGTACCTGTTTGCTAAATTTTCCATTTCGAGGGATAATTAGGGGACTGTTTTCAACTTCTCCTCTAATTAAGATTAATTTAGCTCCTTCCACTCTTCCAGAAACTTTTACAGTAGGGACATAAACTTCCTGTATAATCTTCATTTTTGAGACTACCACAGGAACTGGTTTAGGATTTATAGAAACACCTTCATTGCCTTCATCATCTTGTATGGGGGGAGTGGCATTATTTAGTTTTACAATAGTGGAAGTAGTAAAGATGTTTCCTGCCTTATCAGTGGCTTTTATGTAAATTGGAGCATTGTCATTGTTGTTTTTATTAGTTACTTTAATTATGATTGTGTAATCGTTGTTACCTTCGTCTGTCATTGCTTTATATCCTTCTGGAGTTTCCAAAAGACTATCATATTGTGCCTCTACTATATAATCTTTTGCATCTAAATGGGCAGTGAAAGTTATCTTGTCATCTTTTCTAATATTTTCTGTTTTATTGCAAGTAAGTTTGCCAGCAGGTTTATTAGTGTATAGTTTAATAGTATCCGTATAAGTACCTATATTTCCTACATTATCTCTAAGTCTGTAGTAAACAGTCTTAGTGCCATCACCAGAAGTTAAATTAAAATTAGTCTTAGTAGCAGCAGCATCTTCCCAAGCGCTGAAACTACTTCCATCATTAGAGTAACATACTTTATCTAAGCCACTACCAGATCCATCAGTATATCCAGAAAGATTTAAGGTTACTGTAGCTGAAGTGGTATATTCTGCTCCACCAGCAATATTGATAGTACCAGAAGGTGGAGTTTGGTCTAAAGTAGTGCTATCAGTAACAGCTGAAGCTTCATTGCCAGCTTTATCTTTAACCTTGAAATATACAATCTTATTTCCATCTCCGGTGGCAATGGTCCAGGTTTTAGCTGTGCCATAATCTTCCCATGAACTGTAAGTGGTACCATCATTGGAGAAGCACATCTTGTCTATACCTGAACCACTACCGTCGGAAGCGCTAAGCGTTAGATTTATTGAAGTAGAAGCAGTATAGCCATTGGTATCATTAATAACAACACTTAAAGCAGAAGGATTTACAGTATCAATGACAAAACTACTTGAGGAATAAGGACCTCCAACATTACCAGCTAAGTCTGTTCCTGTAATAGCTACTGTAGTAGCTCCTTGGGCTTCTCCAGATGCAGCTACGTTATAGGTGTAAGTATAAGTAAGTCCACTTTTAGAGACATAAGTAGTAGCATTACCATTTACCGTTACTGTAGGATTAGCTTGCAAGGATTCTGAAACGGTAAAGGTAATAGTAACACCTCCAGCTTTAGCTGGGTTAGGAGTAGCATTAAGATCTGTAAAAGTAGGAACTATGGTATCTAACTTAATAGTATCCGTATAAGTACCTATATTTCCTACATTATCTCTAAGTCTGTAGT
>JASEGW010000149.1 GCA_030017825.1 bacterium
CGTAGATGCCCTTGCTAAACAAGTTTTGATGTTTAAGAATGATGGTAAATTCATTAAGCAATTGGGCAGGGACGGTGAAGGACCTGGTGAGTTTAACCAACCCAAAAGTGTTTCTTTTGGTGAGGATGGAAATATTTATATAGCTGATAATGACCTTCGCAGAATAAGTAAGTTCGACTTAAAATATTCTTATATAAACAGCTTCGTTATAGAAGGTACTCATTTTGTGCCCAGATTTATTACATTCATCGGCAAAAACATTTATATGAATGCATTTAAAGCTGATTTCAATAATATAGGTTGTGGTGATCATATAGTTGTTTATAAATCAAATGGAAAATATCTAAAATCATTTTACCCCGTATCAAAATGGACTCGTGAAAATAATTTAGGTTATATTTCAACCTGCTCATTCGATATTGACAAAAAAGGAAATATCTATGCTGTTCAAAGTGCTGAATTTATCGTTAATGTTTTAGATACAAATGGCACAATAAAATTTTCGTTTGGCAATCAGCCCAAATATTTTAAACAACCTAAACCCATTGACGATTTAAAATCTTTTTTTAAAAAGCCACAAAAGGATATAGAAGATTTTAGAAATTCATTTACTCCGATTGAAAATTTAATTCTTACAAACGACGGATATTTGGTAATGTCAATAAGAATTCCTGAAAAAATAAAAGGTAATGGAAAGGAATATATTTTAGAAATATATAACAGCAACGGAAAACATTTAGCTGGAAATATAGAAACTGATTACAAATTACTCTGCAAGGATAACGAAAATAATCTATACTTTTTAACAAAATATGAAGAGCGGGATCCTTCTCCGCCAATATATAGAATTGGGAAATTTAAATTATTAGTAAAATGAAGAAGTATTCAAAAACAATTATTCTTTCTTCAATTATAATTATTCTTTTAATACTAAATGCTGCGCTATTATATCAAAATTACCAACTAAAAAAGGATTATACAGAGGAAGTGGTAATAAAAAAAGGGAGCAAATTAAAATACTTTTCTTTACAAGATATTGATGGAAAACACTATACATCTGAAAATATTATTTCAGAAAACGATTACACTTTATTTATATTATTTTCCTTATCTGACTGTCCATCTTGCCTTATGGAAAAAAATGTATGGGAAGAAATACATAAAATAAATAAAGTAAGAGTTATAGGTATTGTAAGTCATAATTATGAGATTGAACTAATATCATGGATAGAAAATTCTAATTTGAGTTTTACAATCCTTCATGATAAAAACGGGAAGGTAACAGAATATTTTAAGAAACAACACAATATAAACGCCACCCCATTAAAAATCGTAGTGGATAGAAACGGAGAAATTATAGTGATTAATACATCTCAACCAGATCCAAATCGACATCGTGAGTTAATTTCTATAATTGATAGGGAAATTCAGAATAATAAATATTAGGTGTAAAAAAAATGACACATTTTTTTCCTTGACTTTTTGTTAGCGGTGATTAAATTGTAGGTGCAATTAACTAAAAAAATCACAATTAAAAAGGAGAGAGAAATGAAAAAGGTAAAATATTTAGTTTATTTGTTCATCATATTAATTTTTATATCTTGCAATTATGAAAACTTGCCAGTTCCTGATTTAAAGCCAACCAATAAACCAAGTTTTATTAATCCATATTCTTGGGTAGGCGAAGGTCATAATTGGATAATGGATAAGTTTGATAGTAAAGAAGTGGATTTTTCTTTGCAGAATTCATTCGAATTAACAAAACAATTCATGATTAGTAAAGGTATGGAGTATGAAGATTTAGATAACCGCCGGGTGATTGAAAAAACAGATGACCTTTTAAAACTTTGTTTTCCTGGATTTCCAGATTCAGTAGATAATAGTAAGCGAGAAATGAGTTTAGAAGAAATTGTTTATCATTTATACATTGAACGGTTAATAGGTGACAACTCAAAAGAGAGTATCCTAGAGATGGCAAGAATAATTGATAGTTATAGTGATGCGAGAGAAAAATTAGCTGACTATTGTGAAAGCTTGAAGCAATCTGTTGATGACACAACAAGAACAATAATCTTTGCATTAGAATCAATTTATAGTTCAAGTTATGAGTGGTGGGATAATAAAAGTTTTGGGAAAATTAATAAGGTAACTGTTCCAATTTTAGTCAAGGCCGACGTAGCTGGTGGAGTCGTGGCTGGCGGAATATATGCCGGACAATGTTTACTAGATCCAAATTGCCGATTTAGTTGGAGTGGATTAGCAGGTGGAGCAATTGCAGGAGCAGCTGGAGCTAGCTTTTTCAAAAAAATTGGGTGGTGGTAATAAGCATGAAACAGATGAAAATAAACTTTACGCTAAAAAAATATAAATGGTATCTTTATTTTATATTTTATGGTTGGTTACAATATACCATCTTTATAATTTTGGATCAGATGTCATTTAACATTTTATCTCTTCTTGGTAGTTCAATCATTGCAATTATTTTAATCTACATTTTTAGTAAAATTAAATGGCTTGATTAAACAATAATTTAAACTGAAGCATTAGAATAACTAAACGAATAACAATCCTTAAGTCCGTTAGCAAACGGAACGGAAAAAGGAGAGAGAAATAAAATATTTACGAGTTTTTTCGTTAGGGATTGCATTGATATTCCTGTTCCATATAGTACTATTTAGTACATCATATGCTTTTGATTTTAACGACGAAGGAAGAATATTACAAGAAAAGGAATTATCAGAGATATATCATAAAGCGATTATGAGTGAAAATGTTAGTACATTTAAAAAGGTTTTGGAGTCGCATAATTATTATCATGACCCAAATAATTCTATCGGTTTAATCCGAATTAATGACGGTGCCTATTTTATTAATCTTGCTTTTGATAATGGACTTAAAGAATTAACATCAAATATAATATATATTAAAATTAATAGAAAAGTATCAAAAAAATTTCTCGCATGTCTTGTAGCTGGATGTGGTGCTGGAGCGTTTAGATGTCTATTCGTCGGGCCAGGATATTTAAAATGCCTTGGAATTTATTGCGGTGGTGCATTTATTGGGTGTGGACTAGCTTGGTTATTAGGCTTAATGTAAATGAGGTGGTCGTTATGGAACTTTTAAAATTGTATAAACTTAACGAAATAGTAATAGAGGTTATTCTTTCTTGGGCTGGAATTATTTTAGCAATTCTAACACTTTACTTTGTAGATATAAGATTGGTAGATTTCGATACTACGATGGTTATGGTGGTCGTATTTTTAATGGTATTAGTTAATCCGGTGTTTTCAAAATTCCTTAGAAGGTTTTGGAAATTTTAAAGTAATCTGTGGTTATTTATTTTAAATTATACATGTTCGATTATTATTTTATTTGTTTTTATTGTTTTGTTGTAATGTATTCAATTTGAAATATTAATGTTCATATAGTTAACTATACTGTTTGGATTAACAAGTTATTTTTTAAATAAGTCCGAAAGCAAAAATATTAAAATTGTAAGTATAATATTGCTTCTTCTTGCTATAGGAGTTTTACTGAGAGAAGCGATAATTTCAGATGAGAATCGATTTCCCGCTATTCTATTCTCATTTAGAGGATTTGTTTGGCTGTTGAAGAGAATAAAGAACTTTTTTATCCTAAAAATTCAATAGTATAATTAGTTACTCCCTCCACAATATTTTAGTAACTGATTTTTTTATTTTCCCCACTAAACACTTCTAATAAAAGTAATTGAAATTCCCCAAGTTTCTTTTTATATTAGATCAAAATGTATCAAAACTGAATCTGGTTTAAATAACTTTTATGAACTCAACAATTTCGTTTATCCTCGACGCTAAAATAGTCGAAATAGATTTTCAATCTCCTAATGGTTGGACACCGACTACCACGGTTCTAAATTATTTACGCAAAATTCCAAACCACAAAGGTGTTAAAGAAGGATGCGCCGAAGGCGATTGTGGCGCCTGTACCGTTGTTTTGGGTGAAGTAGAAATGGACCGCATTCGTTACAAGGCGGTCGATTCCTGCCTAATTTTCCTTCCGATGCTTCACGGAAAACAACTCATTACCGTTGAGAACTTAAAATCAGCCGATGGCAAACTTCATCCTGTTCAGCAAACTATGGTAGAGGAATACGGAAGTCAATGCGGATTTTGCACACCCGGTATAGTAATGGCGATGTTCGGGTTGTACAAAGAACATCCAAATCCATCACGTGCTCAAATTGATGATGCCATCACAGG
>JASEGW010000014.1:0-17722 GCA_030017825.1 bacterium
GTAACAACATATTTCCTTAGTGCGAAGAAATACTAATCTTTAAACTTAGGTTTATGCTGAATAGTGACTGAAATTTTAATTAATAGGAAGTATGAGTGAATATTTCTAAGGAAAAATTTATAGAGACTATTTACAATTTAATAAAGAAAGCTGTAATATCTTCTCCAATAGAAGTAAAAGAAGCTCTTAAAGAATGCCTTTTGCAAGAAGAAGAGCATGGCCAATACCAAATAAGTTTAATGTTAGAGAATTTAGAATTAGCTACAGAAAAAAAATGTCCATTATGTCAAGATACAGGCGTTCCTATATTTTTTGTGAATATGGGAAGATGTATAAATTTAAATTTTGACATTAAAGAAGCTATAAAAGAAGCAGTAATAGAAGCTACCAACAAGATTCCTTTACGAAGAAATGTAGTCCATCCTATTACTCGTAAATTTATTGGAAATAATGATAATACAGGATTTGGTTTTCCTTATTGTTGGTTTGATTTAACAGAAGAAGATTCTTTAGAGATTACCTTCTTGCCCAAAGGAGGGGGTAGTGAAAATATGAGTGTGCTTAAGATGATGAATTCTGTAACCCGATTAGAAGAAGTAGAAAACTTTATTGTAGAAACTGCCATTAATTTTATGGGAAAGCCTTGTCCTCCTTATATTATGGGTGTGGGAATTGGAGGTGGTTCTGATATTGCTTTACATTTAGCTAAAAAAGCTACTCTGCGCAAAATTACTCAGAGGAATTCTGATAAAATAGTTGCAAAATTAGAGGAAGATTTTAAAAAACGTATCAATGATTTAGGAATTGGACCAATGGGACGGGGTGGCAAAAATACAGTTTTAGCAGTTAATATTGAAACTATTGGTGTGCATACTTCTGTTTATCCAGTAGCTATTACCAATCAATGTTGGCCTGGAAGAAAGGCAAAAGTTAGAATATCTTTAAATGGTGATATACAATTTGAATAACCTAAACTTTATTAATTTAAATACTCCTTTAGAGGAAGAAGTAGTAAGAAACTTAAAGGTGCGAGATATTATATTTTTAACTGGTGAGATATTTATTTGTCGCGACTTAGCTCATCGTAAAATAATTGATGAATATATCTTAAAGAATAATAAACAAAAGCTACCTTTCGATCTAAATAATGCAGTTATATTCCACACTGGAGCTATTATCAAAGAAGAAAACTCAAAATTTATTCCTATTTGTGTAGGCTCTACCACTAGCATAAAATTGGAATCTATTGAACCTACCTTAATTAAGGAATTTAGCTTAAAAGGAATTATTGGCAAGGGGGGCATGGGAAAGGAAACTACTTTAGCTATGCAGAAACATGGGTGTGTTTATTTGGGAACTATAGGTGGAGCAGCAGCCCTTCTTACTGAAGGAGTAAAAGAAATATTAGAAAATTATTGGGTGGAAGATTGTGGGCTTACTGAAGCTGTATGGAAATTAAGAGTAGAAAATTTTGGTCCTTTATTTGTGGATATTGATAGTCATGGTCGAAATGTTTACTTAGAAAATGAAGAAAAAATAAAGATTTCAGAGAGTATTATTTGAATATCGGGATAGTATGCTACCCTACTTTTGGAGGAAGTGGAGTAGTTGCTACCAATTTGGCCATAAAATTAAGCCAAATAGGGCATAAAGTTCATCTGATTTCTTATAATAAACCTTTTCGTTTAAAGGGTGACTACTCTAATTTATGCTTTCATAAAGTAAATTTTATAAATTATTATGTGCTTCCTTATCCTGAATATACTTTTTCCTTATCAGCAAAAATACTAAGGCTTGTCAAAGAATACAATTTAGAAATAATTCATTTGCATTACTTTATTCCCCATCATCTTCCTGCTTTATTATTAATAAAAAATGCCCTAAAAAATTTAAAGATTAAAGTTATTGTAACTCTTCATGGAACTGATACCTATTTATTGGGTAAAAATAAAGAATTAAAAGAGTTAGCTAAGCATTGCTTGGAAAATAGTGATGGAATCACAACTGTTTCTAATTATTTAAAAAATTATACTAAAAAGTACTTCTCTCTTGAAAAAGAGATTAAAGTTATTCCAAATTTTGTAGATATAAAAGAATTTAAACCTTTTAAAAACAAAAAGATTAAAGAAAAAGCACTTTCTTTACTCCATATTTCAAATTTTAGACCCATTAAGAATGTATCTGATATTATAAAAGCTTTTAAAATTATTACTGAATATAAAAAAATATCCTTGCTTTTAATAGGAGATGGTCCTCAAAAAGAAGATATTAGAAATTTAGTTAATAAATTAAATCTGACTAAAAAAGTTATTTTTGACAATAGCAAGCAAAAAATAGCTAAAATAATTTCTAAGAGTAGTATTTTTATCCTATCTTCTAAAATGGAATCATTTGGCTTGGCTGCTTTAGAAGCTATGAGCTGTGGACTGCCAATAGTAGCTTATAAGGTAGGAGGATTACCAGAAGTGATAGCTCATAATAAGAATGGATTTTTAGTGAAAAAAGACAATGTGCAAGCTTTAGCTGAGGCTGTACTTAAAATATTACAAAGTAAAACATTGTTTGAAAAATTTAGTATTAATTCTCGAGAAATTGTCATTTCCAGTTTCAATGAAGATAAAATAGTAAAAGAATATGAGGAATACTATTTAAAGATTAAAAATTTATGCTAAGTTAATTGGTGATTTATGTACTATGAACTATTTATTGCTTTTAGATACTTAATCTCCAAACAAAGAAAGAAATTTGTCTCTTTAATTACTTTAATTTCTATTATGGGAGTAATTGTGGGGGTAATGTCTTTAAATATTGTTATCTCCGTCATGAATGGCTTTGAGAGAGACCTTAAAAAAAAGATTTTAAGTAGCAACTCTCATATTTTAATGATGGATGTTCAAGGAAAAGGTATCTGTAATTATAAGCCTCTAATGAAAAGAATTTCTAATTTAGAAAGTAATATCATAGGTATATCCCCGTTAATTGAAGGACAAGCAATTTTAAGTTCCAAATATCAAGTGTTAGGAGTAAGCTTATTGGGTATAGACTTAAATTTAGAATCAGAAATTACTGATTTAAAAACAAACATTATAGAAGGAAGATATAGCTTTTATCCTAAAGAAAAAGGAATTATTTTAGGAAAGGAATTAGCTAAAGCTCTTGGAGTTTCAGTTAATGAAAAGATTACCGTAATTTTTCCAAAAGGAAATCTTGCTAATATAAAAGATAGAAAAGAGATAGAACCTCGTATTGAAAATTTAGTGGTAAGTGGAATATTTGCTTCAGGAATGTATGAATATGATAAAAGCCGTGCTTATATTTCTTTAACTAAAGCTCAAGATATGTTTGGCTTAATTAATAATGTTTCTGCTCTTAGTATTAGAATATCAAATATTTATGAAGCAGAAACAATTGCTAATAAAATAAGAAGAAAGTTTGGCCTATGTTATTGGGTTTCTACTTGGATGGAATCTAACCGCAATTTATTTTCAGCTCTAAAATTAGAAAAAACTGTTATGTCTTTAATATTAGCTTTGATTATTTTCGTAGCTGTCTTTAATATTACCTCTAGTTTAATTATGACCGTAATTGATAAGACTAAAGATATTGGCATTCTAAAAACCCTTGGATCTAGCGATAAAAGTATTATGCTTATTTTTATTTTAGAAGGTATAATTATTGGTATCATTGGCACTACAATAGGAACTATATTAGGAATAATAAGCTCCTCACTTCTATCTCATTACCAATTTATTAAACTTCCTAGCGATGTTTATTATATTAGTTATCTTCCTGTTTATATACAAATTAAAGATGTAATTTGTATATTTTTAACAGCTAATTTTCTATGCTTTATAGCTACTATTTACCCTTCTTTAAATGCAGCTAAACTAGATCCAGTAAAGGCGTTTACTTATGAGTAATATATTTAGAGCTATAAATATATCAAAGTCTTTTCCTACTCCCACAGAAAAGCTTGAAGTATTAAAAGGGTTAGATCTATCCATAAATAAGGGTGAAGTGCTGGCTATTTTAGGAGTATCTGGTGTTGGCAAGAGTACTCTTTTACATATTTTGGGAACATTAGACAAACCTGACCAAGGAACTATTTTTTTAAATGAGGATAATTTATTCTTGCTTGATAAAAAAGATTTGAATAAATTTAGATGTGAAAATTTAGGCTTTGTATTTCAATTTCATTACTTACTTCCAGAATTTACGGCCTTAGAAAATGTTTTTTTCCCAGCTCTTATTAAAAGAGAACTTAAAAATACAATTGAAGAAAAGGCTAAAAATCTTTTATCAAAGGTGGGCTTAAAAGATAGAATCTTTCATCGCCCTAATCAACTTTCTTTTGGAGAACAACAAAGAGTGTCTATTGCTCGAGCTCTGATGAATAATCCTGAAATTATATTGGCTGATGAACCCACAGGAAATTTAGATTCTCAAACAACAGAAGAAGTTTTTAAACTTCTTTATGAAGCAGTAAAGGAAAGAGGTAAAATTTTAGTATTTGTTACCCATAACGAAGAATTAGCTAAAAAAGCAGACAGAATTTTCCGCTTAAAAGAAGGGAAATTATTTGAAATTAATCATTAAATCTGGTATATTAAGATAAGAAAGCATTTACTACTTAATCTAAAAGATGAAAGATAAATTATTTGTTATATAGAGCCTTACAAAATTAATACTCAATTTTATCTAAAAGTTTTATCAAAGGAAAGGAGATAGCATAACTTATGTCTTTTTTAGTTTATTTAGATGGCAAATTAGTTCCAGCAGAAGATGCTAAAATATCTATTTTTGACCATGGCTTACTTTACGGGGATGGAATTTTTGAGGGAATTCGTTCTTATAATGGAAGGGTTTTTAAATTAAATGAGCACCTAAAACGCTTATATGATTCCGCAAAAGCTATTACTTTAACTATTCCTTTAAGCATAGAAGAACTTCGAGAAGCTGTTCTTCTAACTTTGAGGTCTAATAAATTAAGAGATGCCTATATTCGCTTAGTAGTAACAAGAGGAAAAGGTGATCTAGGCTTAGACCCTAAAAATTGTCCTAAACCAAGCATATTTATCATTACTGATAAAATTAAACTATATCCAGAAGAGTTCTATAAAAATGGTTTAGAGATAGTTACTGTGGTTACCAGGAGAAATATTCCTGAAGCTATTAATCCTTGTATTAAATCATTAAACTATCTTAATAATATTTTAGCTAAAATTGAAGCTTCTAATGCCGGGTCTTTAGAAGCAGTGATGTTAAATAGTGATGGTTTTGTTACTGAATGTACTGGTGAAAATATCTTTATTGTAAAAGATGGACATTTATATACTCCTCCTACCTGGGTAGGAGCTCTAAAAGGAATTACTAGAAAAGCTGTGATAGATTTAGCCCTAAATTTTAAAATTAGTTTTAGCGAAGAAGTATTAACTCGCTATGATCTCTATACTGCAGATGAAATGTTTTTAACAGGTACTGCTGCTGAAATTGTTCCTATTGTAAAAGTAGATGGAAGAGTTATTGGAGATGGCAAACCGGGCAAGATTACTACGACATTGAGAGCTGCTTTTATAGAGTTAACTCAAAATGAAGGCGTGCTTATATAAGTTATATTTATTTTTTCTGTTAGGTATGAATGCTAAATATTTATACTTTACAACAATTAAAAGCAATATAGCTATGGGGAGCAAAATGTTTTGTGATAACTGTAATAAAAATGAAGCTACTATTCATTATACAGAAATTATTAATAATAAGTTGATTGAGTTACATTTATGCACTTCTTGTGCTCAAAATAAAGGTCTTGGTTCCCTTTCACCTCATTATTCTTTAGCAAACCTTATTTCTGGATTAACAGAAATTGATGATCATGTTGTTACTTCTTCAAAGGAGATAGAAAAGGCTTGCAAGGCTTGTAATATGACCTATAATGACTTTAAAAGATTAGGTCTTTTAGGTTGCAATGAGTGCTATGAGACTTTTTCTAAACAAATTGAACAACTCTTACGAAAAATTCATGGAACTGTTTATCATGCTGGAAAAATGCCTTCGAAAATATCCAAGGCGGTAGCTACGGAAAAAAAGATTATTGAACTAAAAGAAAAATTAAAAAAATTAATTGAACTAGAAGAATACGAAGAAGCAGCAAAAATTAGAGATAAAATAAAGGAAATCGAAGGATAATATTAATTATTATGAACATAAAAAATGTTTTTAATTGTGGTTGGTTAAGAAAAAATGCTCCTGATTCTTGTATTGTAATAAGTAGCCGTATTCGTTTAGCAAGAAATATAAACAAAATTCCTTTTCCTCATTGGGCAGATGAGAAAAATTTAAAAAAAGCAGCACTTTTAATTCAAAATGCAGCAAAAAAATGTTCTTATTTAGTTAATTCTGAGTGCTATGATTTAAATAAAACAACCCCTTTAGATAAACAATATTTAATTGAAAAACATCTAATTAGCCCAGAGCAAGCTATTTCTATAAATGGTTATTTAATTGCTGGCGATAAAGAGATGATTAGCATCATGATAAACGAAGAAGACCATTTAAGGATTCAAAGCATGGATGCTGGTTTAAATCTTTTTGAAGCTTGGGATATTATTAATAAACTTGATAGCGATCTTTCTGATAAATTAAATTATGCCATATCACCTCAATGGGGATATTTAACTGCATGTCCTACCAATGTTGGAACAGGAATGAGAGCTTCAGTTATGATGCATCTTCCTGCGCTTATTTTAACTGGACAAATAAATAAAGTATTAAAAGGAGTTTCCCAATTAGGTTTAGCAATAAGAGGATTATATGGAGAAGGAACAAAGGCTTTGGGAAATTTATACCAAATATCTAATCAAGTAACTTTAGGGCAAGCAGAAGAAGAAACGATTGATTATATTAAAAAAATCACTAATCAAATTATTGGATATGAAAAAGATGCCCAGGAAGTATTAACTAAAGAATCAAATGAACAATTAGAAGACAAGATTTTTAGAGCTTATGCTCTTTTAACTCATGCTCGCATTATCAGCTCTAGTGAAGCCATGGATTTTCTTTCTACAGTAAGGTTGGGAGTAAGTATAAATTTATTAAAAAATGTTTCTTTAGAAGTTTTAAATGAACTGCTCATTGTTATTCAACCTGCTCATATTCAAAAAATTTACAAATCTACTCTTACTCCGGAACAAAGAGACATAAAACGAGCAGAATTGATTAGAGAAAAATTATTAATAACATAATAAGTGTTAAATAGTAATCTGATTACCGATGCTATTTGTTAATGTGAATATAAGAATTTAAGGTCCAGAATACCTAAAAAAACTCAAAGCTTAAATGACCCACTTAGCTGCATTTCATAAGTGCCTCGAGTTTAAAATTACAGTGTAAAATGTAAAACAATTTCTATTTTAAGCTTTGTGTTGTAATTTTGTACTTTTCATTTTTGCATTTTATGTTTTTTATGGTGTTGTTATTTAGTTGAATTTTCATATTTACGCTATTGACTACTAATTATTATTTATTTACAAGTATTGAAACGGAGGTAAGATATGTTTGAACGTTTTACAGAAAAAGCACGCAGAATTCTGTCTCATGCTCAGGAAGAAGCTAAAAACTATAGACATGGATATATAGGCTCAGAACATTTACTTTTGGGATTGATTAAAGAAGGTGAAGGGGTAGCAGTAGAAGTTTTAAATAATTTAGGAATTAATTTGACTAGTATTAAAACCGAAATAGAAAAAATGGTTTCTTCAGGAGGAGGTGCTTTAACTTTAGGAGATGTTCCTTTTACTCCTCATGCTAAAAAAGTATTAGAGTTAGCTGTAGAAGAAGCTCATTTACTCAATCACAATTATGTAGGCACAGAGCATATTTTGTTAGGTTTGATTAAAGAAGAAGAAAGTATTGCTGCCCGTATTTTAAATAAATTTGGAGCTAATGTGTCATCTGTTCGAGAAGAAGTAATGAAAATATTAGGAGGTATTTCTTCGCCAGTTGATACTATTAAAAGGAAAAAAAGCACAACAACTCCTACTTTAGATGCCTTTTCTCGAGATTTAACTGAGCTTGCCAAGAGTAATAAATTAGATCCTGTAGTAGGAAGAGATGAAGAAATTGAAAGAGTTATCCAAGTTTTAGCTCGTAGAACAAAAAATAATCCAGTACTTATTGGTGATCCTGGTGTAGGCAAAACAGCAATTGTAGAAGGATTAGCTCAAAATATTATACATGGGCAAATACCAGAAATTTTAGAGAATCGCAGAGTTATAGCTCTAGATTTAGCTTCTTTGGTTGCTGGAACAAAATTTCGAGGAGAATTTGAAGAAAGACTAAAAAAAGTAACCAATGAAGTAAAACAGGCTAAGGATGTAATTTTATTTATCGATGAAATGCACACTTTGGTAGGAGCAGGAGCAGCTGAAGGAGCTATTGATGCAGCAAGTATTTTAAAACCTGCTTTAGCTAGAGGAGAGCTTCAGTGTATTGGGGCCACAACTATAGATGAATATCGTAAATATGTAGAAAAAGATGCTGCTTTGGAAAGGAGATTTCAAACTATTTACATTGAAGAACCTTCTATAGAGGAAACTATTGAAATTTTAAAAGGACTTAGGGATCGTTATGAAGCGCATCATCGTATTGAAATTACTGACGAAGCTATTGAATCTGCAGCCAAACTTTCTCATCGATATATTTCTGACCGTTTTTTGCCTGACAAAGCTATTGATTTGATTGATGAAGCTAGCTCGCATGCTAAATTACAACTTACTACTACACCCTCTAACTTAAAAGATTTAGAGAAAGAAATTGCTCAAGCTACTAAAGAAAAAGAAGCAACTATTAATGAACAAGAATTTGAAAAAGCAGCTTCTCTTAGAGATAAAGAGCGAACGCTGAAGAAAAAATTAGAGAAAATAAGAAAAGAATGGAAAAACAAACATAATATTTCTGACCGTTCTATTGGAGGAGAAGATATTGCCAATATTTTAGCTTCCTGGACAGGAATTCCTATATATAAATTAGTAGAAAGTGAATCTGGAAAATTGCTTAAAATGGAAGAAGAGCTTCATAAAAGGATTGTGGGTCAAGATGAAGCGGTTGTTGCAGTAAGTAAAGCTATTCGCCGATCGCGAACAGGGCTCAAGAATCCTCGTCGTCCAGCAGGTTCATTTATTTTCTTAGGCCCAACAGGAGTTGGAAAATCAGAATTAGCAAAAGCTTTAGCTGAATTTCTCTTTGATGATGAGGAGGCCTTAATTCAAATAGATATGTCTGAATTTATGGAAAAATTTGCTGTCTCGAGGCTTACTGGTGCTCCTCCTGGTTATGTAGGTTATGAAGAAGGAGGTGAGCTAACCGAAAAAGTCAGAAGAAAGCCTTATTCGGTAATTCTTTTAGATGAAATAGAGAAAGCTCATCCTGATGTATTTAATATTCTTCTTCAAGTTTTAGAAGATGGCCAACTTACGGATAATTTAGGACATACAGTAGATTTTAGAAATACAGTTATAATTATGACTTCTAATATTGGTGCTCGAGATATTCTTGCCAATTCTGGTTTAGGATTTAGAACTTCCGATGCAGAACATACTTATGAAAAAATGAAAGAAAAAGTAACATCAGAGATGAAAAAAACATTTACTCCTGAATTTGTCAATCGTATTGATGAAATTATTGTTTTTCATTCCTTGAATAAAGAAGAAATTGAAAAGATCGTAGAATTAACTATTGATGAATTAAACGAAAGACTAGAGTCTCAAAATATGAGTTTAAAGGTAAATAAAAAAGCTATTAAATACTTATCTGAGCAAGGATATAATGTTTCTTTTGGGGCGCGCCATCTTAAGCGAACTATTCAGAAAGAGATTGAAGATCCTTTAGCTGAAGAACTAATAAGGGGAAAATTTAAAGATGGAGATATCGTTGCGATAGATATGGAAGAAAATAAAATCACTTTTGCAAAAAAGAGTTGTGAAGCTACTTGCAGTTAAATGAAATTAAATTGTACCTATTCAGCAATGTTCAATGTAACAACATATTTCCTTAGTGCGAAGTTTGTGCTGAATAGTTACTAATTTTTACATTGAGGTACTCTGTTATGAAAAAATTTCTCTTGCTGATATCGTGTATCTTATATATTTTTTCTATTTTTGAAGTTAATGCTGCTCTTAGAACAGGTGACAATTATAATTTAGCAGTAGAATTATTTAAAGACGGACATTACGAGATAGCGGTTCAAGAGTTGAATAAATTTATTCTTTCTAACCCTAGTAATGAAGCTATCTCTATAGCTATATTTATGTTAGGAGAATCTTATTTTGCTCAAGAGAAATATCTTTATGCTTTAGAAGAATATCAAAAATGCTTTCAATCTTGCTTTGATGAAAATTTAAAAGCAAAGAGTTTACTTAGAATAGGTGATTGCTTTCTTCAAGAGTATAAATATAAAGAAGCTTTAGATAGATATCAAGAAGTAATAAATAAATATCAAAGTAGTGATATTGTAGCAAAAGCTACTTTTAAATGCGGGCAGTGTTGCTTTAAACAAGGAAATTTTAAAGAAGCATCTTATTATTATGAAGAGGTTACTAAAAAGTTTCCTCAAACAAAATATGTTTATCCTGCTTATTACTCTTTAGGAATATGTTTTTACTATCAGCAAGAGTATACTAATGCTATTCTGCCTTTCATGAAAGTATATTTAGAGTCTTCAGATTTCCAAGAACAAGGAAATGCTCTTTACTACATAGGAGTATGTTGGTATAAACAAGATAGTTTTGAGAACGCTATTTTAGAATTAGACAAATTTATTTCTAAATTTAAAGATCATTCTTTGACAGCTAATGCTTATTTACTATTAGGAAAATCATTTTTAGAGATTTCAAAACACGAAAAAGCTTTAAATTATTTCAAGAAAATAGTAAAAGATTACCCAAATTGTGAAATTGTACCTAAGGCCTACTTTTGGATTGGAGAAACCTATTTCCAACTTAAAGATTATTCTCAAGCCTTTATTAACTATAGCTATTTAGCAGAACATTTCCCTCAAGATGAACTTACTTCGCAAGCCAAATATAGCTTAGGATGGTGTTACTATTACCAAAAGAAGTATAAAAATGCTATAAAGTCTTTTAGAAGTTTTAATGATGCTTTTCCAAAACATCAGAATGTATCAAAAAGCTTATACCAAATTGGAGAATGCTTTCAATGCTTAGGCGGACATAAAGAAGCACTGGAAGCCTACCAAGAAATTATTGAAAACTTTTCTACAAACGAAATAGTTCCTTTATGTTATTATAAAAAAGGAAATAGTTATTTTGAGCAAAAAGATTATTCCAAAGCTATAGAGAATTTTCAAGAAATTATTTCTAAATTTGAAAAACATTACTTAGTTCCTTCAGCTCTATTTCACAGTGCCACTTCCTATGTTTTTTTAGAAAAAGATACCTTAGCTATAGATTATTTCAATAAACTAATTAAGAGTTTTCCTCAATCTGAATGGGTGGTATCTTCTTATTTAAAATTAGGGGAAATACATTCAAAACAAGCTGATTACTCAAAATCAAGAAAATTTTATGAAGAATTATTAAAAAAATTTCCCAAATCTGATTTAGTTCCACATGCTTACTACAACTTAGCTACTTCTTTTTATCAAGAAAAAAACTGGAAAGAAGCTGCTTCTTGGTACCAAGCTCTTCTTGATAGCTTTCCAAAAATTTCTTTCGCCCATGAAGTTTTTTATGCATTAGGCAATACTTTTTATAATAATAAGGAATATCAGAAGGCTGTTATTTATTATAAAAAGGTATTAGAAAAAAGTTCTAAAGAAGAATTAAGTGTTGCTTCTTGGTATCAAATAGCTTGGTGTTATTATAAATTAGAGAATTACGATCAAGCCATTAAAAACTTTACTCAAATAATTAATAACTTTTCTTCTTACAAAGAATATAAGAGCTCTTCTCTTTATTGGATAGGCTGGAGCTATTTTTATCAAAAAAAATATCAGAAATCTCAGGAAAATTATGAGAAACTTATTAAAGAATGTCCAGAAAGTAATTTAACAGCAAAGGCTTATCTAAAAGTAGGAGATTGCTTATTTAATCAAAAAAATTATCGCGAAGCAGCTATTGCTTATAAGGGAATAATAGAAAAGTATTCTCAAGAAAAAGATATAGTTAAAGACGCTTCCTATCAAATGGGACTATGTTATTATTTAGAAGGAAACTTAGATAAAGCAGTAAGTGTTTTTAAAGATCTGCAATTGAAATTTCCTGAGGAAGAGTTTCAAGCTAATTTGCAATTTAATATTGGAGAATTTTTTTATAATCAAAATGAAATCAAGAAAGCTTTGCAAGAATTTCAACTCCTAATTAACAAATATCCTAAAAGTTCAAAAGAACCTAATGCTCTTTACTTAAGTGCTCGTTGTTATTTAAAGACAAAAGAGTATCCTCAGGCCATTTCTACCATGAAGAAGTTATTAAACTTATATCCAAAGATCGCTTGGTCTGCAGATATTTATTTTAATTTGGGAATTTCTTATTATCATCTAAAAGATTATGAAAAAGCTATAGTTGAATTTGAAAAGCTTCTTAAAGAATTTACCCAAAGAAATGATTTGTTGGTAGATGCTATGTATTTTAAAGGAAAGTCTTTACAGAATATGAATCAGATGACAGAAGCTTTAAAGATTTATAAAGAATTAATTAATTCTTATCCGAAAACTCAATCTGCTTGTGAAGCACGTTTAGAATTAGGAAATTATTTCATGGAAAAAAAGAATTACCAGGAAGCAAAAAAAGAGTATTCAGAGATTTTTAATAATAATCCTACTAAAGAAATTGCGGCTGAAGCTCAGTATTATTTAGGACGTTGTACTTTTTTATTAAATAATACCAATGAAGCTTTAGTAGAATATTTAAAAGTGGCTTACTTTTATCCAGAAGTTACTATTTGGGCAGCTAAAGGGCAATTTCAAGCTGCTTTAATTTATGAAGAAAAGGGGAAATTTAAAGAAGCTAAAAAACTATATGAATCTATTGTTAAAAATTATAAAGATGTAGAAGAAATAGAAAAATCAAAAGCTCGTTTAAGTATTTTAGAAACAAAAGAAAAAAAAGGTAAAACTAACTTAGAAAGCAATTAGTTGAGTTATTATAAAAATAAAAGGAGGATGAAGCTTTGAGTAAAATACAAATATTTATTTTTTTCATCATTATAGCTACATTATCTCCAAACCTTACTTTTGGAGAAGAGAAACCGGATATTAATCTTCCAGGAGTAACTATTATTGGAAGAGATAGGTCTAAAGCACATGAAAAAATAGAGCCTAAAAATACTGCAATTGAGATTAAAGAAAAAATTGACCTTACTAAAGACTCGGTAAAAGAGTCCGCTATAGAAATAGATTTACCTTCTGTAGAAGATAAATCTATTATCCAAAAGAAAAAAAAATTTACTTCTTCTTTTACCATTAGTGAAGGTAATTTTAATTCTCTAAATTATCAGTATTTATATGGTCGAAAAGTAAAGGAAGCTAATATCTTATTTATTTTAAATAGAAGTAAATCCGGTGGTTTTATTATTAGTAATCAAAGATATAACAAACACAGTGGAGATAAAATATCTTTAAACTTTGATTTACCACTAAAGATTTCAAGACTAGAAAGAGAATTTTTCTTGTCTACAGAGGCTAAATACAAAGAAAATGAGGAAAGCCTTCCTTTTAATCAAGATAAAGAAATTATTAAGGATTTAAGCTTTTCCTTAAATGGCAGACACGTTAAGGCTTGGAATTCTAAGCTAAGCTTTGTTCTTACTAATACCAAGACTAAGTTAATTCATGATAATATAGATAACATAGAAAGTGATAATATTAATTTTGATATATATTTTTATACTAATCTGAAAAAATACCTTTCTAAAGATTATCCCTTAAATCTTAATCTAAAAATACAAAGAGAAGCTATAGAGAACATTAAAAAATGGAATTATTTAACCTTTGCGGAAAGTAATAATATAGAAATAAGACATTACACTATTAATATTGGAGCAAATTATTGTAACTATGATAACTCTTCTACTTTAGGTTTTAAACTAGATATTTTTTACCCTTATCGTAAAGATATAAAAGTATTTACAGTTTTTAAGAGGGAAGCGGAGTTGCCAACTTTTAGTAAGATTTACGGAAATGAAAAATATATAAAAGCAAGCTCTTATTCTCCTCAAAAATTGAATTATGGGGAATGTGGAATACAATATCAAATAAAAAATGGTTTTTTAATAAACAGTTCTATATTGGCCAAAGAAGTTAAGGACTTTATTTCTTGGAAAAGTATAAATATAAATAACAATCAGTTGCATGAACCTTTTAATATACAAAAGGCAAGAATTACAGGTTTAGGAATTAAAGTAAAAAAAGAATTACTTCCTAATATAATTTGCCTTAGTGATTTTACTTATAATTTCTCTACTCGAAATAAAACTTCTGACCAAAAAATTCCTTTTATTCCTAAAGAAGAAATAAAGACAAACCTAAAAATTACTAATTTTAAAGGAATAGATATGGAATTTATAGGGACCTATAAAGGGAGTCGTTATGCTCATTATAATCAGAATGATAAATTAAAAAGTTATCTTTTGTTAGATTTTAAGATTTCCAAAAGCATTGATGATCAATTACATGTATTTATGTCTGGAGATAATATTTTTAATAGAAAATATCAAATAAGGCCAGAGTATTTTGGAAATTTAGCTACTATAAAAGCAGGAATTATAATAAAGATATAATAGATGAGAGTAATCAGAAGTCAGAAGGGAGAAAAATACATAAAATTTCAACTTCCAAACTCTTTATATTTGAAAATTGGTTACTGGAAAATTTTATTTAACTAAACTAATGAATATTACTTATCTCTCTATAGGCTCTAATATTGATAAAGAAAGAAATATTACTCTTTCTGTTTCCAAGCTAAAGCACTCTAAGGGTATTAAAATAAAAAGATTGTCTAATATTTATTACGCCCAGCCTATAGGATATGAGGATCAAGAGTATTTCTTAAATTTTATAGCAGAGATTGAAGCTGATTTAACTCTCAAAGAGCTGCTTTTAAGGTTAAAAGATATTGAAAAGAAGCAAAAAAGAAAAAAAAGTATATTTTGGGGGCCACGTACCATAGATCTGGATATTATCTTTTACAATCAACAAATTGTAAAAGATAGAAATCTAATAATTCCTCATCATCATATGCATAAAAGAGCTTTTGTCTTACAGCCTTTAAATGAACTTGCACCTTCTTTTATTCATCCTGTGCTCAATAAAAGCGTAAGTCAACTTCTTGCAGAACTAAAAGACACTAGCAACATAAATCTCTATGGTACTTGGATTAAAGAAAATAAACAATGGATAATAAAAAAATTTGAAACTTAAAGAGTGTATTTATGGCTATAATTACTGTTACCAAGATAAGAGAAAAAAAGAATATTAAGAAGATAACTATGCTTACTGCTTATGATTATCAAATATCAGTTATCTTAAATGAGATGAAGGTAGACATTATTCTAATAGGAGATTCTTTGGGCATGGTAGCTTTGGGGTATAAAAATACTCTACCTGTTACTATGGAAGAGATGATCCACCATACTAAAGCTGTAGCAAGAGCTGTTAATTATTCTTTAGTAATTGGAGACATGCCTTTTCTTTCCTATCAAGTAGATACCAAGGAGGCAATCTTCAATGCTGGCAGATTTATTAAAGAAGCAGGAGCAACAGCAGTAAAACTGGAAGGCGGAGAGGAAGTAATTGACAAAGTTAGAGCAATAGTAAATGCAGGAATTCCTGTTATGGGACATATAGGGCTTACTCCTCAATATTGTTGTCAGATGGGGGGATATAAAGTTCAAGGAAGAAATGACCAGGAAGCTAAAAAAATTCTTAAAGATGCTCAGCTCTTAGAAAAAGCAGGAGTTTTCTCGTTAGTTTTAGAATGTATTCCTTCTTTGTTAGCCATGGAAATTACTAAATTAGTTAGTATTCCTACTATTGGTATTGGAGCAGGAAAACATTGTGATGGACAAGTATTAGTAACTAATGACTTGCTTGGAATTTCTAATAAAAAAATGCCTAAGTTTGTAAGAAAATATGCTAATTTAGATAAGATTACAAAGAAAGCTATTAAAAGGTTTATAAGAGATGTAGAGATGAATTCTTTTCCAAGCGAAGAAGAAAGTTACCAATAAAATGTAAAATTAAAAATGAAAAACGCAAAATAACAACTTAAAATTTCAAGCTTTAATATTTTTATTGATTTAGAATTATTGTTAGCTTTATATTGTTGTTTTGCATTTTAAGTTTTATTTTTCGTTTAAAATTATAAAAGATTACTTAGTATTTATCAATGAAAGTTTGGTTTTATGAACAACTGGATTATTGAAAATCACTTTGATACCTTGGATTGGCTTGCCCATAGTGGAATCAGAAGAGAGGATGGAGGTTACTTTTCTGAATATGACCCTAAAAAAAAGAGATTTAGTTGTTGGGGAGAGGGACAGTCTTGTACTCTTAGTACTGCGGGAGCTATTCTAGCTTTCTTATGTTATCAGAAATACATAGACAAAGCAATTGTTTCGGGAGAACACTTGTTAAGTCTTATTATAGAACATTCTCATAAGTATCATGGTTTAATTCCTTCTGGTATGAATTCCAAGACTTCTCGCTGTTATGCTTCGGCTATTGCTTGCCAAGCTTTGCTTAAATTATTTGAGTTTACTAAAGATAAAAAGTATTATGAAGCTTGCTTAGTTATTTCAGATGCTATAATAGAGAATATGATTAGAAAAGATGGTAGCATAAGAAGAGAAATTGTAATAAGGCCAGGATTTAATTTTAGGTATTTTTTGAATTTATTAAAACCAGTCTTTCTTTGGGATTTAGAAAGTTTTCTAATCTTTAAAGAACTATATAATTATACTAAAAAACAAAAATATTTACATGCTTACAAGAAAATTATTTACTGGGCTCATAGGAATATTAATAATGATGCTACTATATATTTTGGCAAAATAAATATTCCTTTTATTTTGTATTTATCTACTGAAAAAAGCTGGTCAGAAACAAAAGCTAATTTTAAAGGCTGGTTTACTAGATTCCATCCCACAGCTTTAACAGCTTTGCTTAAAACTTATTTAGATTTCAAAAGAATAAAAGAGGCTAATAAACTTGCTATGTGGCTTAAGAATCATATAGGCCCTAATGGTTTGTTATTTCAATGGTATTATACAGATGAGGAGCATAGCGAAGAAGAAGATGTTATGCCCACAGCTCAATTTGGTTTAATTCTTATGGAAAATAAAGATAAATTCTCTAAAGAACTTGAACCTTATTTAGATATAATTTATAAAGGGTTGTTAACTGCCAAGATAAAAGATAAAGAAAAGAATATTTACGCTTCATACAAGGGTCTCCCTTTTGATAAAAGAAGAGGACATAAAACTTTCACTTGGGACACCGCTTATGCTCTTTTATTCTTTTACGAGTATCATAAAAGAAGGAAGTTGGAAGTAGAAAGATGAAAATACAGTGAATATTTACCATTTAAACTCTACTAATTTTTTAGTTTGATGGCAGAATATGAAGATTGCATTTATAGGACAAAAGGGAATTCCAGCTATTTTTGGAGGAGTAGAGAGACATGTAGAAGAGCTTTCCACTCGTTTAGCC
>JASEGW010000014.1:17820-19841 GCA_030017825.1 bacterium
CCAGCTATTTTTGGAGGAGTAGAGAGACATGTAGAAGAGCTTTCCACTCGTTTAGCCCAAAGAGGTCATGAGGTTTCTGTTTATGTGCGTCCTTACTATACTAAAATTAGCGGAAAATACCATGAAGTTACATTAAGAAAGCTTATTTCTCTAAAAACTAAACATCTTGATGCCATTTCTCATGTATTTTTATCCAGCTTAGATACTTATTTTAGAGATTATGATATTATACATTATCATGGCATAGGCCCTTCTCTATTATCTTTTATTCCAAAATATACCAAAGCTAAGATTATTACTACTATTCACGCTTTAGACTATAGGCAAAAAAAATGGAATACTTTTGCTAAATGGTTTTTAAAATTAGGTGAAAAATGGAGTGTTAGCTTTCCTAATAAAACTATAGCCGTTTCTAATCTATTAAAAAGTTACTTAGAAAATAAATATCAAAAAGAGGTAATCTATGTTCCTAATGGATTTACTCTCCAAACAAAGAAAAAAATAAATATTTCTCAAAAATACAAAATTTCAAAAAATAATTATATTCTAACCGTAGGAAGGCTAATTCCAGATAAAAAAATTCATTTGTTAATTAAATCTATGTGTCAAACTCATTCTAAACATAAATTAGTTATTGTAGGAGATTCTACTTATACTGATCAATATGCAGAAGCCTTAAAATTAATAGCTTCTCGCTATCAAAGAGTTGTATTTACTGGAACTATTTTTGGTGAAGAATTATCAGAAATTTATAGTAATGCTTATTTATTCATACTGCCTTCTGAACAAGAAGGTGCTTCCATTTCTCTTTTAGAGGCTATGAGTTATGGAACTTGTTGTCTTTGTAGTGATATTCCTGAAAATATAGAGTTAATTGGAGATTGCGGATATACTTTTAAAAATAAGGATACTGAAGATCTAAAGGAAAAATTAGAAATGCTCCTTAGTAATCCTTATATAGTAGCAGAAATGGGACAAAAAGGAGAGGAGTATGTCTTGAAAACTTATCATTGGGAAAATATTGTTACTAAAATTGAAAGCTTATATAAAGATGTTTTGAATGCTTAAAAAATATTCTATATTTCTTTTTTTATGCGTAGTATTTCTTTTATCTTTTTCAAGTTATAAAAAGAGTAACAAAGAGTATCCTATTAAGATAATTACTAATAACGCTAAAATTAATTTTTTAGGAAATGAATACTTAGATAACGAGTTAAAATTTAAGATAAACCTTCCTCTTAAATATATAAAAGATAAAAAACAATTAAATTCTGTATTTTTTAAAGATATACAGAATTCAAAAAATACTATCTCAATTATCTTTTGGGAAAAAGATCAAGATACTTATGAGTATTACGTAGAAGCCTTTAAAAACAAAACTATTCCCAAGAGCTTTTTTATGGGGTTATTGACAGAGGATAAGGTATTGTCTATTAAAGAAATTAAGAGAGAAGATACCAAAGCTTATCTTTTTAATACAAAAAAAGGTCGCCTCTTTATTACTAGAGTTGAAATATTTCCCTACCAAAAAGATTTACAGATTACTATTGTTTCTATTAACACAAAGTATTCTGAAAAAGAAGTCTTAAATATTTTTAGTTCTTTTAAGCTTCTTTATTAACTTTTTATAGCAACACTACTATATACGCTTTCGTAGACAAAACAAAGAAATCCAAAAAGATATACAGGATATTTGTATCAGGAGAGTGACCATTAACGCTATATATAATTAAAAATGTAGTGCTTAAATAAAAATGACATCTCCTCATTTATAAGGAGTTATGAGTATTAAGCGCGGAAATCGTGGAGAGTATTTTTTTCTCATCGCAGAGATAAAGTAAAGACAGGCCGCATGATGTCTATTATATACCTCCCGACTTCCGTCACTTACAAAAAACAAAACCCAATAAAATAAGAGATTGAGAAGAGGAAATTGAAAAAGCAACAATGTAGTGCCTGGATTTAAAATAATAGACTTACTGCGAAATAAATCAGTTATTTTACAAAAATGCTATAATTCC
>JASEGW010000150.1 GCA_030017825.1 bacterium
CAAACAAAATTTCTTCTTTTTCTTTAAAAATTAAATATTTTCCTAATTTCTTTTCCTAATTTCAATTAATGCTCAAAAATATTAATCTTTAAACTTAGATTTATGTGGAATAGTTGCTAATATTTAAATATGAATAATTAAAAAAAGGATAGTTATTAAATTAGTTATAGCTATCCTTTTTTGTAGGTTGTTATGAAAAAACAAAAAAAAATTAACAGAAGAGAATTCATAAAAAAGACTGCTAAGTATACAGCAACAATTTATGCTACAATAAGTAATCCCTTATCATTGATGGCATTTACAGCACAAGATAGAGAAAAGAAAGAACCCATTTTGATAGTAGCAAAAAATAGTTATCCAGCAGATTTAGTAAAAAATGCTATAAAAGTTATGGGTGGAATGTCCAGATTTGTAAAAAGAGGAGATATGGTGGTTTTAAAACCTAATTTTTCCTTTGATAATCCTCCAGAGTATGCTTCTACAACTCATCCGGACTTAATTTATGAAGTAATTTCTATGTGTTATAAAGCAGGAGCACGAAAAGTAAAGGTTATTGATCGCACTTGTTATGCTCGCAATCGTTGTTTAGAGATAAGTGGGATTAGAAAGGCAGTAGAAGAAGCTAATGGGGAAATAACTTATTTATCATCTAAAAGATTTATAGAGGTCAAATTACACAGGGCTAAAGATTTAGAAAAAATAAGTATATATAAGGATGTTTTAACTGCTGATTGTTTGATAAATATGCCTATTGCCAAACACCATGCTATTACTGAATTGACCTTAGGGATAAAAAATTGGATGGGAGTAATTGGTGGAGATCGAGGCAGACTTATTCACCCTAATATTCATCAGAAATTAGCGGATATATGTACGGTATTAAAGCCTAATTTAGTTATTATGGATGCTACTAGAATTTTACTTAGAAATGGTCCATCAGGAGGAGATTTAAAAGATGTTAAGAATCTAAGAACAATTGTGGTAGGAACCGATCAAGTGGCTGTTGATTCCTATGCTACTACTTTCTTTGGTAAAATAGGAAGGGAAATCGAGTACATTAAAAATGCTTATCTAATGGGTTTAGGGGAAATAGATATTAAGAAAATGAGAATCATTAAATTAGATTTAAAAGGATAGAAGGGTATTTGCAAAATATTAGACGATTATCCCAAATAATATTTTTTATTCTATTCTTAGGATTGATCTTAAGAAATGTATTTCCTTTAAATGTTTCTATTCCAGTCAATGTTTTTATCTACATAGATCCTCTCCTGGGAATCTCTACAATTCTTGCCACAAGAGAAATTATAGGTTGGGCGTTTTGGGGAATAATATCAATAATAGTTACTATTATTGCGGGTAGAGTGTTTTGTGGATGGGTTTGTCCCTTAGGTACTTTAAGTGACATCTTTCCTTATTTTATAAAAAGCTTGCCCAATATAAATAAAAGAAGCCTAAGAAAATATAAATACCTAATCCTACTTTTTATTATAGTATCTTCTCTCTTGTCCTTTCCTATTTCCTTTTTATTTGATCCCTTGATGATTCTTTCTCGTTCTTTTACCATGTTTTTTTATCCTGTTTTAGTTTATTTTGTTAATTTAATTATAGAAATAGATTTAATAAGTAATGTTGGCTCAAAAATAGCCACTCTTTTTTCAAAATATGCTATCCTAACGGATTTTCAACCTAAATATCAATCTTCTTTAGGACTTACTGTAATTATTTTTATAATTTTATTTCTTGGAATGAAAGAGGTGCGATTTTGGTGTAAAAATTTATGCCCTTTGGGAGCATTATTTGCTTTATTTGCCAAAATTAAACTATTAAAACGAAACATTAAAGACAATTGTCAAAGGTGCAATAAATGTGTTAGAATTTGCAAAATGAAATCCATAGAAAAAGTATTTCCTTTGATTTACAAAGAAGAAGAATGTATCTTATGTTTAAATTGCGTTTATGAATGTCCAACAAATTCTATTAAGCATAAATTAGAAATTAAATTTGCAAAAAGAATATCAAATTATAAAAATATTGATATTTCTCGAAGAGATTTGATTAACACTGCTTTTCTTAGCTTTTTAGCTCTTGGAGTGGGTAAAACTGATTATATAAAAAGAAGTCAGTATTTTAGAATAATAAGACCACCAGGTGCTATAAAAGAAGAGGAATTTACCTTAAGATGTATTCGTTGTGGAAATTGTATTAAGATTTGTGCCTCAAATGGACATGGTCTTCAACCTATTTTATTAGAGAGAGGATGGGAAGCTATTTGGACTCCTAAGCTCTCTTTTCAAGATGGTTATTGTGCTTATAATTGCAATCTCTGCGGTCAAGTTTGTCCTACTAAGTCTATTAAGCTCTTATCTAAGGAGGAGAAGAAAAAACTTAAAATAGGAAAGGCTATTATTAATAAAGAGTTGTGTATTCCTTGGAAAGAAGATAAAAGCTGTTTAGTTTGCGAAGAGCATTGTCCACTTCCTAAAAAAGCTATCAAGTTTAAAGACGAGTTAAAAAAAATGCCTACAGGGGTTGTGAAAATTAGGAGACCTTATATTTTGGAAGATATTTGCACAGGTTGCGGTATTTGTGAATATAAGTGTCCAGCAATCGAAGGAGCAGGAATATATGTTATACCCAGAAATAACTCCCACATAAATAACCTGAGTTTGACATAAGAATATGTTCCTTTATTTTAAGTTTAAGGATTAATATTTCTTCGCTAAATTGAAATCTTAACGGAAAATATTTAATTTTTAGGAGTCTTTATGGAAATAATAAAGGTGAAAACTCATAAACAGAATGAATTAATAGATATTACTGCTGAAGTGGAAAATGTGGTAAAAAGAAGTAAGATAAAAGAAGGAATGTGTTATATATATGTTCCTCACACAACTGCTGGAGTATTGATAAATGAAAATGCAGACAGAAGTGTATCGAAAGATATATTAGCAGCTTTAGATAAGATGGTTCCCTTAAGGCAAGACTTTTATAGTCATATGGAGGGAAATTCTGCAGCTCATATTAAGTCAGTATTAGTAGGAATAAATAAAACTATTTTTATAAGTGATAGTAAACTTTGTCTGGGTACATGGCAAGGGGTGTATTTTTGCGAATTTGATGGTCCGAGAAGAAGAGATATATATGTTAAAATATTCTGAATTAATTTAATTCTATCTTTCCTAAAGAATTTTCTAGCGCTTTTACAATTTTTGGATCAAATTGAGTTCCTGAGCAACTTTCAATTTCCTCAAAAGCTTGATATTTACTTAATTTGTTTCGATAAGGACGATCATTGGTTAAGGTGTCAAAGGCATCGCATACTGCTAAGATGCGAGACGATAAAGGTATGTTGTCATTTGCTAGTCTATCTGGATAGCCATAGCCATCAAACCTTTCATGATGAAATTTTATTCCCAAAGCTACTTCTTCTAGCTCTTCTATGTGATCAAAAAAAGAAGCACCTACTGAAGGGTGTTCTTTGATGATATTCCAATCATTTTCAGATAAGAGTTCTTTCTTTAAAAGTATATCTTTTGGTACATAAATCATACCTATATCATAAAGAAATGCGGTTAATTTTAATAATTTTCTATAATTAACATTAATTACAGTAATTCTTTCTAAAATATCGTTTCTTATATTATCCAACAAAAGGAGGGCGTAACGAGAAATTCTTTCAGGACGTCCTTGGGAACCTGAATTTATAGAATCCATTATATCAATGATAGAAATAACTGTTTCCATGAAACAATCGTCAGAATCATTATATAAAGACAAAGATTCGCTAAGTATTTTTTTTAATTTGTCCATATATCTTTGAGTAGAGTGTTTCATAATACTCTTAAAGATAAAAAGACTCTTTATCTCATTTACAGACAATTGACTTATTAGTTTATTAGTTTCCTCAATATTAAGATTCATCTCTACTCCATTCCACTTTATTTAAATGCGTAAAGCCTTCTAATATTAAATATTATCGGATATTTACATAAACAAGTTAAGCAATAATTATGCCAAATAGTATAAAAATTAAAAAAACATGTAATTATAATATTGTCAAGAGAAGTATCTTTTGGGAGTATAGTTGCAGCTTAATCGAGGATACATAAGTACCCATGCAAAAATAGTTAGGTATTGTAGCACACTTAAGGATTTGGATATTGAAGGTAAAATTCGAGATCCGAAACAAATCTAAATTTCAAATGTTCAAAATCTAAAACT
>JASEGW010000151.1 GCA_030017825.1 bacterium
TATAACATTTTCATTTAGTAATAAACTATAACATTTTGAAATAGTAACATCATTCCATAATAAAATAATTGACAAATTAATTTTTTTATGTAATAATTATGTTAAGCTTATTTATAACTTTTATATAGGTATTATGGGAGGGGGGTGCCTACCGTAGCTACATTTTACGGTAGGTACTTTTTTAGGTAACAATAAAATATATTAGTTACTTATCTGAGGAGATTTTAATGCAAGTTCATTTTAATCAACCCCTCCATATGTCATATAGAATTAATAGTGATTGGACCAAAGAGCAGAGCAAGGTTTTTGAAAAACTATCTTCAGGACATTGCATAAATAGATCTGCTGATGATTGTGGTGGTCTTTCGGTTTCTGAAAAGATACGCACCCAAATTAATGGATGCAAGCAGGCCCTCCAGAACACCCTAGATGGAATTTCCCTCCTCCAGACCTCAGAAGGCATTGCAAGCTCTATTCATAGTATGCTTCATCGTATTCGCACTTTAACCGTGCAAAGTTGCAATGGTACATATAGTCATGAATCTCGAAATGCCATCCAGGCTGAAATTGACCAGATAAAAGAAGCTGCCAAAGCAATTACTGATGTAACTTTTAATACTCTGCCTTTATTAAAAAACAATGAAAATCCAGACAAAGATACCCAGATTCAACTGCATTTAGGAGCAAATAGTGGTGATACTTTTACAATTGATTTGTTTAACGCTAAAAAAATAGTAGATGATTATATAAACCCGATTGATGTAAGCACACAAGAAAGTAGTGAAAGTGCTCTTCCTGGAATTGATGAAGCTATTATTAATATAGCCCAAGGAAGAGCAAAGATTGGAGCTCAGCAAAATAGGTTAGAAAAGCACATTAAAATGCTTCAAGTTGCCCATTATACCCAGTCTTATTCTGAAGCAATGATTAGAGATACAGATATGGCCAACCAAATGATAAAATTAACCAGAAATCAAATACTAATTAAGTCTGGAACCACTATGTATGCTCAATCAAACCTAAATTTTAAAAATGTATTAGAAATTTTACCAGGTTAGTAGATAAGATAGCAACAATTCTAAACTCATAAAAAGTTTATATTTATATACTCATGAGCCAATAAATGGAATTAGCTATAAGCACTGAACAATAGATGGTAACTATTCAGCAATGTTCAATGTAACAACATATTTCCTTAGTGCGAAGTTTATGCTGAATAGTTACATACTTAGTTTATATTAGACACAAATTAAAATAGTATGAATATGAACATTCGAGAAATTAGTATAGAGGAAATTAAAAAGAAAGCCTCTTCTAAAGCAAAAATAGTTAGAAATATTGATTCAAAAACTATAGAGATTAGATCTCTAAGGTTTATTGGAAATATTAAAGTAGATTTACTTTTAGAAGCTATAGAGAATACTATTAATTTAACCGGAAAGATTAATACAGAAGTAGAATTAGAATGCAACCGATGTTTAAGAAATTTTAATTATCCTTTAAATATTAGTGTAAACAATAATTTCATAAAAAAAGGTATAGATAAAACTGAAGGTTGTTTTGAATTAAAGAAAGAAGATGTTGATAATTTGTATTTTCAAGGTGAATGTATAGATTTACTTAGAAATATTCGAGAAGAAATATTGTTAAATATCCCGAATTATTCTTTATGCAAAGAAGATTGTTTAGGATTTTGCCCTAAATGCGGCATAGACTTAAATTGTATGAGTTGTAATTGCAAGAATAATAAAGAAAATCCATTTGCAATATTGAATACTTTGATTAAAGAGAAGGAGAAATAAAATGCCAAATCCCAAAAGAAGACATTCTAAGACCAGAAGAGATAAAAGAAGAACCCATTGGAAACTCAAACAGCCTGCCTTAACTGTATGCTCAAACTGCAAAGAAGTTAAATTATCTCACCATATTTGCTCTAGCTGTGGATATTATAGTGGTCAAGAAGTTGTAAAAAGAGCAGTTTAATGCGGATAATTGTTGATGCTATGGGAGGAGACAAAGGTCCTTCTGTGGTGGTAAAAGGAGTAATTGAAGCAGTTTTAGAGAATGAAAATAAGATTGAAGAAGTTTTGATAGTGGGCAAGAAAGAGGTGCTTTTAAAAGAATTAGACAAGCATAAAATAGATGGCCTACCTATTCAAATAATTCATGCTTCAGAAGTAATTGGAATGGAAGAAGCTCCGGCCGCAGCAGTGCGTACCAAAAAGGATTCATCTATTGTAATAGCTATGAAGCTGTTAAAAGAAAAAAAAGCAGAAGCTATAGTTTCTCCTGGAAATACAGGGGCAGTTATGGCTGCAGCTTTGTTTAATCTTGGACGCTTAAAAGGAGTGACTCGTCCAGCAATAGCAACTTTAATTCCTACCAATAGAACCATGTCTATTCTTCTTGATGTAGGAGCAAATGTAGATTGTAGGCCTAAGCATCTATTTCAGTTTGCCTTAATGGGGCAAATTTATGCTGAATATATTTTAGGTATTAAAAACCCAAGCATAGGCCTTCTAAACATAGGAGAAGAAGAAGGCAAAGGTTGTGGGCTTACTAATGAAACATATAGCTTATTAAAGAATACTTCTTTAAACTTTATAGGCAATGTTGAAGGAAAAGATATTATAAATGGTAAGGTTGATGTAGTTATATGTGATGGTTTTGTAGGAAATGTGGTTTTAAAGTTTGGGGAAAGCTTAATAGAAACAATATTGGAATTTTTAAGGAGAGAAATCTCAAAGAGTATTAGACATAAAATAGGAGCATTTCTCCTAAAACCTGCCTTTAAAGCTTTAAAGAAAAAGTTAGATCATCAGGAGTATGGAGGTGCTCCTTTGATGGGAGTTAAGGGTAATTGTATTATTTGTCATGGAAATTCTACGTCTAAGTCAATACAAAGTGCTTTAAAGATGGCCTCAATGTTTGTAAAGCAAGAAATAAATAATCATATTGAGGAAAGTATTAAAGAATATAGTGGAGTAGCTTAATTGAAATCAGTAGGCATTATTGGATTAGGTGCTTATATTCCAGAAAAGATAATTACTAATCATGACTTAGAAAAGATGGTAGAAACTTCTGATGATTGGATTATAAGTCGAACAGGAATTAAGGAGCGAAGAATTGCTGATGAGGAAATGGCAACCTCTGATTTGGCTTTAGTTGCTGCTCAGAGAGCAATGTTAGATGCTAACATTAAGAAAGAAGAGATAGATCTTTTAATTCTAGTTTCTATGACACCAGATATGCTTTTTCCTTCTACAGCGTGTATTGTGCAAGGTAAGTTAGGATTAAGGAATGATATAGCTGCTTTTGATTTATCTGCTGCTTGTTCTGGTTTTGTTTATGCCTTAGAAGTAGGAAAACAATTTGTTTTAAATGGAAGTTGTAAAAATGTATTAATTATAGCTTCTGAGGTTCTTTCCAAAGTAATTGATTGGAGTGACAGAAATACTTGTGTTTTATTTGGCGATGGAGCAGGAGCAGTAGTTTTAAGTGAAGTAGATTCAGGCTTTGGTATACAAAGTTCTTATTTAGGCAGCAATGGAAGTTTATCGAATTTATTAGAGATGCCTGCAGGGGGAACAAGGCTCCCAGCAAGTCATGATACGATAAAAAAGGGACTTCATTATTTAAAAATGAAGGGGAATGAGCTATTTAAGATTGCTGTAAAAATGATGGCTGATTCTGTAAAAGAAGTATTAAAAAAAGCTAACATAAGTTATGAAAAGGTGGATATACTAATTCCTCATCAGGCAAATATGAGAATAATTGATGCTGTTTCTAAAATGTTAGGTTTTTCTAAAGATAAAGTTTTCGTTAATTTGGATAAATATGGAAATACTTCAGCTGCTTCTTTAATTATTGCTATGAAGGAAGCTTTGGAAGAAAAGAAGCTAAATGAAGGCAATATTTTAGTTACTACTGCCTTTGGTTCTGGTTTAACCTGGGGAGCTAATGTAATTAAATGGGGTGGAGATTTACGTAAGCGATAATTAATTAAAATAATTAAAAATTAAAAAAGGATTTAAATCTTGAAAGTAATTTTCATAACCAAATAGAATTAATTTTCAATTTTGCAATTTCCAGTCAATTTTCAATGAAATAATTTTCAAATTTATCATTTTATAAAGCTTTAGTAACTATTCAGCATAAATCTAAGTTTAAAAATTAGTATTTCTGAGCATTAATTG
>JASEGW010000152.1 GCA_030017825.1 bacterium
CATAATGTTCGTTTATAGTTAAATCAATTTGTTCTATGTCAAATTATGATTAATAAGTGCCATAGTTATTAATCTAATAAATAATGAGGTAATCCTAAATAAAAAAGAATAGGCAATAAGAAGGAGATACATAAAGAAATTAATGTCTTTATTAAAAATCTGAAGAACCTTTTATTTTTCCTCGGAAAACATCTTTTTACGAAAAGCTCTAACTAAAGCATTTACCACAACAGGATCAAATTGTGTTCCTTTAGCTTCTTCTATTCTTTTCATAGCTTCTTCTTTGGTAATCCTATCACGATAAGGTCTATCGCTAGTCATTGCTGAAAAGGCATCAGCTACTGAAATAATTCTACCTGAAAGTGGTATTTCTTTGCCTTTAAGTTTTCTAGGATAGCCTTTACCATCATAACGTTCATGGTGGCAAGCCATGGCAGGAATTATTTCAGCTAATTGTTTTATATGCTTCATAATATGTACCCCTTCAACAGGGTGACTCTTCATGATATATAGCTCTCTTGAAGTAAGTTTTTCTGCCTTTAGCAAAATACTTTCTGGAATACCAATTTTACCTATATCATGCAGCAAAGCTCCTAACTGAATCTTTTCCAATTCTTCATCAGTAAATTTCAATTCCTTTGCAATAGCTAATGCAACCATAGTAACTTCTTCGCTATGACCTTTGGTATAATGATCTTTAGCATCTATAGCTGAAGCTAAAGAAGCTACAGTATTTAGAAAAAGATCTTTTACATAATGAAAAAGACGAGCATTTTCAATAGCTATAGCTGCTTGATCTGCTAAAGCATATAATAATTTTAAATCACCGGAAGTGAAGACTTCACCATCTTTATGATCGCTAACACTTATTACCCCGATAATAGTTTCTTTCCCCATCTTCAAAGGAACACAAACTAAAGGTGTGCTTAAGAAAGAAGTAGTTTTATATCTTATTTTTTTGTTAGATTTAACTCTTTTTTCTTTCTCTATATCTTCTACTAATAAAGCATTTCCTTCCTTCGCTACAAAACCTGCTACTCCTTCTCCTATTTTAACTCTTATCTTTTCCGCAACACTTTTTTCTATTCCTATTGAAGCTGCTATTGTGAGATATTTACCATTTTCCCCAAGCAACATGATAGAACCTTTTTCTGCCCTAAGAATATTCAAGGCTTCTTTTAAGATAGTTTCTGCAACTAAGTCTACATCTAATATATTTCGTAAGGTTCTGCTAATTTCATATAAAAGAGTTAATTCTTCATAATTGCTTACAATTTCTGAAGCTAAATTATTCAATTCAAATTCCTTTTGGCAATTCTGAACAATAATATCTTTTATTAATTGGATATATGTTTCTGGCATTTCTATGGATTTATCTTCTTCCTGATAACCTAAAATCGCTCCAGAAATTACATTATCAATAACAATAGGGTAAGCATATTCCAAATACTTCTTTCTTTTACTAACTATAGTTCTAATGGAGTTAATGCTAAATTGATTAATTATCTCGAAGTATTCCTTTTTGGCGGGTACAAAAATATTACTATCATCTCTTATGCTTTGAGCAACTATATTGCCTTCATCATCAAGAAGAAAAAAGGAAAGCTTGCTAAGGCTGGAAAACTTATCTAAAATATTATTAATATTTTCTTTCGAAATAAGTTCACTTAACATAAAATATATTCTTAACTTTCAAATATTTCTTTCATTCTCTGAACCACTTTGGCAGGACTAAAAGGTTTAGTTATGTATTCATTTGCTCCTACTTCCACTCCTTTCATCTTATCTTCTTTTTGTCCTTTAGCAGTTAATATAATTACATAAATGTTTTTTGTCTCTTCATTTTTCTTTAACTTCTCACATACTTCATAACCATTCATTCTGGGCATCATAATATCTAAAAATATAAGATCTGGCCGCTCCTCTATAGCTTTTTGGATAGCTTCTTCTCCATTATAGGCACCAATAGTTTTATACCCTTCTTTTTTTAAAACAAACATTAATGACCTTACTACATAAGGCTCATCATCAACTATTAATATCTTCTTCTTTTCCATAGCTATCCACATGTAATATTTCTTCAATCTCTTTATAAAGCAAATCCATCTCTTCGCCTTTATTAAAGTAATCAACAGCTCCTAAAGATAAAGCTCTTACTCGGCCATCTTTTATATTATAAGCAGTAAGTATAATTATAGGAATATTCGCTGTCTCGGGAATATTTTTCATCTTTTGAATTACTTCATAGCCATTCATCTTGGGCATAATAATATCTAGAATTACTAAATCAGGTGCCTCCAGGGCTACTTTTTCTATAGCTTCCTCCCCATTAAAAGCTTCTATAGTATTATAATTTTTCCTATCTAGAGTATATTTAATAGCCTTAACTATAGTATGATCATCATCAGCAATTAAAACTTTTTTCTCTTTTTCTTTAGTTAGCAAACTCTCAATTTTCATAACCAACTCTTCTTTGTCTATAGGCTTATTTATATAAGCATTTGCTCCTAAACAATAACCTCTTTTCTTCTCATCAATTATAGAAATCATTAAAATAGGAATATTTTTAGTTGCAGGATCATTCTTTAGAATACTAACTACATCAAAACCACCAATTCCAGGCATAATAACATCTAAAGTAATTAAATCTGGCTTATACTGTCGGGTCCTTTCTACCGCCTCTTCAGCATTATATGCATCTACAACATCGTAACCTCGCATAGTAAGATGATAATTTAAAAACTTGCGAGCATTTGGTTCATCGTCTACAACCAATATCAATTTCTTCTCTCTTTTCTCTTTAGTTAGTATTATTTCTTTTTCATCTTTTATCTTTACTGGCTTGCTAGTAGGAATAATAAAACTAAAAGTACTTCCCTTCCCAAGCTCACTTTCCGCCCATATTTTACCTTCATAACGCTCAATAATATTTTTGGAAATAGCTAATCCCAATCCTGTACCCTCTGGTTTATCTATTAGTTTATCTGAACTTGTCCATACTTGCTTAAACTTGTCAAAAACTAAATATAGATCCTCTTTATTAATCCCAATTCCAGTATCAGATACACTTACCATTACTCCATAAATAGGATCTTTAGTAATTTTAGTAGTAATTTTTACTTGTCCTCCCGAGGGAGTAAATTTTAAAGCATTGCTTATTAAATTATTCATTACTTGAATGATACTATCTTCATCTATATATACTCGAGGAAGATCGTCTGTATCCTCTATTTTTATCTTTATGTTTTTTTCATTAGCTATGCCTTGAAAAGAGCTTGCTACTTGTTTAGCTAAAGATTCTATAGCTATCCGTCTTATACGCCATTCTATTTTACCTGATTCTATTTTAGACAAATCTAAAATATCATTTATTAATCGGGTAAGGCGATCACTTTCATTATTGATAATACCTATAAACTCTTGTCTTGTTTCTAAGTCTTCATCAGGATTGCTAAGTAATATCTCTGCGAAAGCTTTAATTGAAGTTAAAGGAGTACGTAATTCATGAGAAACCATAGAGAGAAAATCCGTTTTCAATTTATCCATCTTTTTTAATTTTTCATTAATTCTCTCTAATTCTACAGAATGCTTTTCTTTTTCAGCAATAACTTCTTCCCTTTCATCAATTAACTTGACAATTAGCTTACTTCCGTCATATCCAATTATTTCAGCATTTTTCGGTTTCTTTTCTTTAATGGATTCCTCCACATCTCTACTACCTGTAACATTAAATATAGTATCTACATTGTTATTTTCTAGTAATTTTGTAAAATCATTAGCAATAGGAACATTATATTCTTTGGCTAGCTTTATACCTTGAGCATCTTGGTTAATCTCAACTATACCCAAAATATTAATTTCTTTGTCATCATGAAGTTTCTTTAACAAAGCACTACCGCATCTTCCCGCACCTATTATTACTATATTATTCACAACTACTCTCCAAATTAACAAATATAAAGAAAATTAACACATTATCTTCTTACTGTCAATATCTTTTTGTTTTGTTTTTGTTTTGATTTTACCTGAATTGTTTACTTAATCTCTTTAAACTTATATTTAAATCGAACTCAGGCTATATTAATAAAATAGCACACAAACTGCTAGATTATGTAATTATTTTTTCTGTAACAGCAAAATGATAATGTCCTATTTAAGCAAAATAAAAATGTCCTATTAAT
>JASEGW010000153.1 GCA_030017825.1 bacterium
ATATCTTAGCTAAAACAAAGAAAATAGTTTCCAAGGATACCTTATTAAGATTCTTATATAGATCACTATTTAATAAACTGCTACCTTGATCAAACATTTTAATAAGCTTATTCTCTGATTCCTTGGCCTTTTTAATAATAGCATCTTCTTCTTTCTTAAATTTAAACTTACTAATAAACTCTCTAATCTGAACGTAATTTAGACTATCTACTAGAGCCAAAAGGTTTACCAACCATATCTTTAAATTTTCACTAGAAATAATAATTTCAAAATCAAATCTTATTCTATTTATTATTTCAAATAAGTTACTTAATTTATAATCAGCCTTAATTTGAGGATGAATAAAGCTTAACATTCTGAGTTTTTCCAAATGTTTGATAGGCTTAAAGGGTTTCTCTTCGCTTAGAATTAAAATAATCTCTTCTTTAACTCTCTGGGGACTTAAGTTATTATACAAACTTTCTCTAATAGCTTTTTTTATAAAGCTTTCTGTGGTTTCTTCAATATGAAAATTAAGCCTTTTTTCAAACCTAATAGCCCTAAATATCCTTGTAGGATCATCTAAAAAGCTAAGACTATGTAAAACCCTAATCTTTCTTTTTTCTAAATCCCTTTTTCCTCCAAAAAAATCAATTAAATCACCATAATATGGAGCATTAAGCTGAATAGCCATAGCATTTATGGTAAAGTCTCTTCTCTTTAAATCTTCTTTAATAGAACCTTTGTCTACTTTAGGCAAAGCTCCTGGATATTCATAGCTTTCTACTCGGGCTGTAACTACATCTAACTTAAAGCCATTTGGAAAAATAATTACTGCAGTATTAAATTTTTTATGAGCTTTCACTCGTGCATTAAAATAAGAAGCAACCTCATAAGAAAAACTTATTCCATCCCCTTCAATAACAATATCTAAATCATAATTCTCAACTCCTAATAGAAAATCTCTTACAAACCCACCTACAATATAAGCATTGTAATCCATCTTGTAGGATATTTCTCCAATTTTTTTAAATAAATTTAATATTCCATAAGATATTTTCTTCTCCATTAAATATTTTAAATTATTCTTTTTCTCCTTTTTTTGAAAAAAATATTTATAGTCATATCCAGCCTTTTTGAGAGTACTGATAATTTCTTCTTTTCTTATCAACCCACATAATTTACCATTTTCTATTACAGGTAAATCAGAAATATTATAATCTACCAAAAACATTCTAATCTTTCTCAGAGAAGTATGTTTATCAATTACAATAATATTTTTATAAATATACTCAGTAACTTTATTTTTCTTTAAACCAAACTCATAAGCTCTTTTAATATCATGACAAGTAACAAGTCCTAAAAAATTGCTCTCCTTGTCTATTACTGGCAAAACGTCTTGCTTGGCATCTTTAACCTTCTTCATTGTTTGGGCAATATTTTTCTCTATGTTTACTACTCTAAACTTTCTCTTTAGAATTTTATCTGCTGTCCACTCTGGAGTTATCTCTTTTTCTAAATATTTCAATAATTTTTTTCTTGCTTCTATAAGAGATATTCCAAAAAGAGTAGCTGAAGCTGCACTTCTATGCCCTCCTCCTCCTAAATGAGAAAGTATTTTATTAACATTGACCTTCTTTAAGCTGGTACGGGCAATTAAATAAATCTTTTTATTGATTTGGACAATTAAAAATAGAATATTTATTCTTTCCATATCCATCATTTTGTGAGCCAATACTGCTAACTCGCTTACATAACCTTTCCTTCTAGCTGTAGCAATAACTATTTCTTCATCATTTATAACATATTCTTTAGCTTTTTTTATTAAATCATTTAACAATGAAACTTGTTCTGCATTTAGTTCTTGTTTAAGGTAATTAGCCGCTAAGTTTAATTGAGCTCCTTGTTTTAAAAGATAAGCTACTGCTTTTGCATCAGTAGGAGTTGTGGTGGGGTAAGTCAAAAATCCAGTATCTTCATATATTCCTAAAATCATAATACTAGCTTCTAAAGGAGTTATGGCTATTTTTTTTCTTTTAATAATATCTAACAATATGGTTACAGTAGAACCTAATGGTTTTATTTCATTAATCCTACCTTTAATCTCTTCTTCTTGAGAAGGGTGATGGTCATAAATATGTATTTCTAATTCATTTTTAGTCAAAAGTCTCTTAAACTTTCCAATTCTACTGGCTAATCTAGTATCTACAATAATTAATTTAGTTATCTCTTCTAGTTCTATTTGACGAAGTTTTAAAATGGAAATATTATGAGGGAAAGAATCTAAAAATTTTCTAACATCATATTCAGCAGAACCAGGAAGGACCATTTTAGCTTTTGGGTATAATTTAGAAGCAGCAATTAAACTAGCTAAAGCATCAAAATCTGCACTAATATGGGTAATAATAAGCTCCATTCTATCCTCTTGGATGATATCGCTTATGTACTTCTTTCATCCTTTCTTTATTTATATGAGTGTATATTTGGGTAGTACTTATATCTGTATGTCCTAAAAGCTCCTGCACTATCCTTAAATCAGCATCATTAGAAAGAAGATGGGTGGCAAAAGAATGTCGCAATATATGTGGGCTAACATCTTTGCTTAATCTTGCCTTTTGAGCATAGTGTTTTATAATTTTCCAAAAACCCTGTCGAGTAAATATTTTTCCTCGAATAGTTATAAATAAAATATTTGCATAATAAGGTTTGCTTTTAATAAGTATTATGCGGGGCTCTTTTATGTATTCTTTTAAATGTTTAATAGCCGTTTTTCCTATAGGTATTATTCTCTCCTTAGAACCTTTTCCTAAAACTTTTACAAAACCTACATCTAGGTTTATGTTTCTTACATCTATAGAAATTAATTCTGATACTCTAACCCCTGTAGCATATAAAGTCTCTAGCATAGCTTTATCTCTGATTCCTATTATCGTATTTGAATCAGGTTGATTAAGAAGCTTTTCTACTTCTAAAAAAGTAAGATATCTAGGTAATTTAGCACCAATTTTAGGAGATTCTATGATTTCCGTAGGATTGCTGGTGATTGTATTTTCCATTGTTAAGAATTTAAACATACCCTTTATGGCTACTAATTTTCGAGCAATACTACTAGAAAGAATATTTTTCTTTTTTAAATATAATAAAAAATTTGTAATATTATTGGTTTTTATATCTTGGTAGGATTGGCTATCTTTTTTGGCAAAATAATTATTAAATTGTTCAATATCTCTTTGATAAGACAGAATAGTATTTTCGGAGAGACCCTTTTCAACAGAAAGATAGTTTAAGTACTCTTGAAGATGTTTTTCAAAGTTTTTATTCTTTTGTTCGTTTAAAAAAATCATGAAAATAGTTTAATTTATAAATATTCCCCTATTTTACATAAGGATTATTAGCTTTTTCAATTCCCACTTTGGTTGTAGGACCATGTCCTGGATAAATAGTAAGATTATCCTCAAAAACTAATATCTTCTCCTTTATAGACTTAATAAGACATGAAAAAGAACCTCCATAAAGGTCTGTCCTTCCTATAGAAGAAGCAAATAAAGTATCCCCAGTAAATAGAGCTTTATCTCCGTTTTGATTTTCCACCAAAAAACATACCCCACCAAAAGAATGGCCTGGAGTATGATAAACTTGTACTTTTAATTTTCCTACCTCCAATATATCACCACCTTCTATCAATTTATCTGCTGGAGATAGAATTACATTTTTTCCCCAAATATAACTTGATAAGTTTAAGTTAGCATCTTCCAGCATAAAAGCATCATCTTTGTGAATTAAAACTTTTAAACCATATTGTTTCTTCAGCTCTTGATTTTCTTTAATATGATCAATGTGACCATGAGTATTCATTATGAAAATAGGATATGTATCTTTTGATAATCTTTTTATTTTATCTAAATCTCCTCCAGGGTCAATAATAAATGATTTCTTAGTTTGAGAGCAAATTACTACATAACAATTTGTTGCCAGTTCCCCTACTTCTACTTTATGAATAATCATTATACCACCAATTAACTAAATTATCAAATAAATAACCTGAGTTCAATTTAAATATAAGTTTAAGGATTAATAGGTACTTAAGCATAAGTTTTTCGGTATTTGATCTGGATATTTTAAATCCGAAATCC
>JASEGW010000154.1 GCA_030017825.1 bacterium
CTTCGCCAAATTAAAATCTTAACGAAAAATATCTAATTTTTAATTTCTTCTTTTTCTTTTAAAAATTAAATATTTTCCTAATTTCAATTAATGCTCAGAAATGCTAATCTTTAAACTTAGATTTATGCTGAATAGTTACTATATAGTTATATACTAGTTATATAAAAAGTCGAGGGTTTCCTCGGCTTTATAGGTTTTGTAATGGATAAAAAATTTAAAATAGTTAAAAATGTTGGAATAGTTGGATTTGGGACATCTTTTAGTAGAATTTTAGGTTATTTGAGAGATATGGCCATTGCCAGCAAATTTGGAGCAGGATTAATTGCTGATGCTTTCTTTATTGCCTTTATGATTCCTAATTTATTTAGACAACTTTTTGGAGAAGGCGCTCTTAGTGCAGCTTTTATTCCTGTATTTTCAGATTATCTTACTAATAAAAGTAAAGAGAGTGCTTGGCAGTTAACTAGTATTATTATTAATTTATTACTATTACTTACTACGCTTATTGCTTTTTTAGGCATTCTTTTTTCTCCTTACATCATCTCTATAATAGCTCCTGGTTTTAGTAAAAATGTTGATTTAACCATACTTTTAACTAGAATTATGTTTCCTTTTGTAATTTTTATATGTATGGCTGCTTTATTTATGGGTGCCTTAAATGCTTGGCAGCATTTTAGTATTCCTGCTTTAGCTCCTGCTTTTTTAAATATTACCATGATAGTATCAATTTACTTCCTATCTCCCTGTTTTGAAAAACCTATCTTAGGTCTTGCTTTAGGAGTTCTAATAGGCGGTCTATTTCAGATGGGAGTTCAGATAATTCCTCTAATAAAAAAAGGATTTACTTATCAATTCATTTTAAGACTAAATCATCCTGGGGTAAAAAGAATATATAATTTAATGATTCCTGCTGTTGCTGGTTTAGCTATAACTCAAGTAAATTTAGTGATTAGTCGTATTTTAGCTTCTTTTTTAGATTCAGGAAGTATTTCTGCTTTGTATTATGCTAATCGTTTGATTTGGCTTCCTATTTCTTTATTTGGAATTTCTGTAGGCACAGTGTCTTTTGCTATGATGTCTGACCAAGTTGCCAAAAATGATCTTTCTTCATTAAAGGAAACTTTGCTTTTAAGCTTAAGAATGATCGTTATTACTACTGTACCTGCAGCAATAGGACTGATAGTCTTAGGAAAACCAATTATTGCCTTGTTGTTTCAAAGAGGAGAATTTACGGCTACGGATACTTTGGCTACTAATATAGCTTTGTTTTATTATTCCTTAGGTATATTTGCCTTTGCAAGTCTAAAAGTAATTATTTCTACTTTTTATGCTTTTAAAGATACCAAAACCCCATTTAAAATTGGAATAGTAGTAGTCATAAGCAATTTTATTTTAAGTCTTTTGCTTATGCCTTATCTAAAGCATGGAGGATTGGCTTTAGCTACTACTCTTTCTGCTTTTATAAATTTAATAGTATTAGTAGTAATATTACGAAGAATGATTGGGCATTTAAACGGAAGTTATCTTTCTATACTGTTTATAAAAACTTTAGGAGCTTCTTTAATTATGGGGATAGTTTGCTGGAAAGTAATGAGTTTTATGAGGGGAATGCTTTTACTCCAAATAGTTTTAGCGATCTTGATAGGACTTATTGTTTTGTTCATATGTTATAAATTATTTAAAGTTAAAGAAATAGATAGTTTATTAAAAAAGATAGTATCAAGAAGCAAAAAGATAGAAAACTAAAATGGTAAATATTGAAAAGCTTTCTTTTCCCAATGAACCTGGCGTATATTTAATGAAAGATAAGAAAGATATAGTTATTTATATTGGCAAGGCTAAGTTTTTATCTAAAAGAATAAAATCTCATTTTAAACAAAAAGAAGATTTTATTAAAAAAGAGTATTTAGTTCCTTTCGTAAATAGTATAGAATATATTGTTACTAGAGATGAAGTTGAATCTCTAATTTTAGAAGCTAATTTAATAAAAAAACATCATCCTCGTTTTAATATTCGCTTAAGAGATGATAAGAGCTATCCTTATATTAAGATTACTTTAAATGAAGATTACCCCCGAATAATAATTACCAGAAAAAAGCTAAATGATAAAGCCATGTATTTTGGTCCTTATACTTATGCCAAGGGAATGAAAAGGACTTTACAGATTATTAAAGAATTATTTCCTTTGAGGCAATGTCGTAAAAAACTAAATAAAGAGTTCCAAAAGAAGCCTTGTCTAAATTACGATATTAAGTTTTGCTTGGCTCCTTGTGTGGGGTTGATTAATAAAGATAGTTATTATCAGGTAGCTCTCCAGGCTTGTAAATTCTTAAAAGGAGAAAAAGCTGAGCTATTAGAAGAGCTAAAAATTCAAATGAACGCCTTATCTAAAGAATTAAATTTTGAAGCAGCAGCAAGAGTTAGAGATAAAATTAAAGTTATAGAAGGAGTGATAAAGCATCAAGAAACTGTATCCACTCAAGAGAATTTAGATGTAGTGGCTTTAGCTTATAATCAAACTTTAGCTTGTGTAGTAGTTTTATTGGTAAGAGACAGAAGGATTTGCGATCAGAAACATTTCTTTTTAGATAATCTTAAATATATAAAGACTGATGATTCTAATCTTCTTTCTACTTTTATCAAGCAGTATTATTTAGAAGAGGTATTTATTCCTGATGAGATTATTCTTCCTTTTAAGATAGAAGATCAAGAGATAATCAAGGCTTACTTAAAAGAGAAAAGCAAGAAAAACATAAGACTGACAGTCTCAAAAATAGGAAAAAAACAAGAATTAATGAAGTTAGCTTTATTAAATGCTACTACTATTTTAACTCAAAAAGAGACAACAAGTGTTTTAGGCCAACTTAGAGAATGCCTTAAGTTTAACAGATTACCTAGATACATAGAAGGTTTTGATATTTCTAATATAGGAAGTAAGGCTAGCGTAGGCTCTTGTGTGGTATTTAGAGAAGGGAAGCCTTCTAAAAAAGAATATCGAAAGTTTAAAATAAAGACCGTAAAAGGGCAAAATGATTTTGCCATGCTGGGAGAGGTAGTGGCTAGGAGATATGAAAGGCTGTTGAAAGAAAATAAGAATTTACCTGATTTGATTCTAGTTGATGGAGGTGCAGGTCAGCTTAATTATGTAAAGAGTGTTTTGGAAAGTATAGGAATTGAAGATATGCAAGTAGTGGCCATAGCTAAGGAGAGAGTAAAATTAGGAAAACAGGAGCGGATATTTATTCCTTATGAAAACAAAGCTATTATTCTTCCTAAGAGTTCTTTAGCCTTAAGATTAATTCAAAGTATTCGCAATGAAGCTCACCGTTTTGCTATAAATTATCATAAAAAATTACGAAGTAAAGAAATGGTTACTTAAAATGACTAAATTATTACTTATTAGACATGCTCAGTCTCTTTGGAATTTAGAGAATAAAGCTCAAGGGCATTTAGATTCTCCCTTAACGGATTTAGGAGTAAAACAGTCAAAGTTATTAGCTAATTATCTGAAAGATAAAAATATTTGTAAAATTTACTCTAGTAATTTAGGAAGAGCATTAAGCACAGCAAAGATAATTTCCAAGAATATAGGAATTTCCATAGAAGAAGTAGCTGATTTAAGAGAAATTATGTTGGGAGAATGGGAGGGTATGGTTGGGGAGGAGATTGCAAATAAGTATAAAGATATATATCACAATTGGTTTCGCTATCCCAGCAAAACTTTAATTCCTCAAGGAGAAAGTATTGAAGAACTTAGAAAAAGAATTATTCCTGCTTTTTATAATATTATAAATAAACATGATGGAGAAACTATTGCTGTGGTTTCTCATGGAGGAGTAATTGTTACTTTTGTTGCTCATTTATTAAAAGTAAACTTAGACAATATTTACTGGAAATTAGAAATAAGTAATGCCAGCCTAAGCATAATGGATTTTTATGAAAACAATCACTTTCGTCTTCTAACCTTAAACAATACTTTTTATTTATACTAATCTTTAACACTTGCGAGGGGTTAAATCCCGAAGACCCC
>JASEGW010000155.1 GCA_030017825.1 bacterium
GGAATAGGACATTTCTAAATTGGCTAAATACGACATTATCATATTGGGATTACAGAAAGAATATTTAGAGAAATTAATAAAAATAAAGCAATAAGTATTGACATGAAGATTATTATTAAGTATACTTTATAAAGTAAATATTCAATAATCAAGTATAGTGTATAGTGAGTAGGTATTAGATAATATCTAGAAGTCAGATTTATCCATCTTCTATTTTCTGATTAAAAGAACTAATAACTGAGTGCTGATAATTTGATTGTATAGAAATTTACTTACACCAAGATACTAAGAATACAATGATTAGAGAAAAGCTATAAATTGTTCTTGGTGGTTTTTGTATACTTTGGGTGAGAATAACTTGTTTTATAATTTTATAAAAACAAACTTAGAAAGGAGTGGTAATATGTTTAATAATCGTTGGAATTGGTTATTTATAATGGTTTTAGTGGTTTGTTTAGCAATTCCTTTGGGTTGCGCTAAGCGGGAACGAGAACCCAAAAAGGTAAGTAAAGAGCAAATTAGTGATTTTGAGCAAGCAATGAAAGAAATAAAAGAAGCTGGAGTGGCCTTAAACTTTAAAGATTTTTCAAATTATACAGATAAAGAAAAAGTGTTGTTTGACCCTGAAAGTTTAGCAGACCCTGATAAACAAAAGAAGATTGATAGAGCTATAAGGCTTTTATGTAAAGTACTAAATATAACTGATGTCGAGAATATTTCTACTATATATAATACAAGTATTTCTTCAGGAAATATAATGACATCAAATACTACAGGTAGTGGTTTAACAAAAGAAGACTCAGCTTATTGTTATTTAGAATTAGGTAGATTATATACCCTAAGAGCTGTCTCTATTATTGCTTACATGTCTAAAAAGTCTTCTGAAAGTGACTTTGACGTGAAATTGCAAGATGGTAGATATAAATTTATTGATGAAATAGGTGACAATATTGATTCCACTTACGACTGCGTAAAACTTACACAAGATAAAATTACCTGTTTAGCCAATGTTATTTATATATTATCTGGATTGGAAGTCAAGATTTCAGAAGATGCAAAAAATACTTGGGAAACTAACTATAAAACTTCCATAAACTTATCTCCAGAGGAAGAAATAAAGCAAGTATATAAGCCATTTGTCTTTGACCATAATAAATATGGAGTTTGTAAAGGAGGTATAGCTTTATTCTTTAAAGCAGTAAGTCTTTGTGGAGAAATATTATCTAACGATATTAAAACTTCTTTAGATGAAGTAGCGGGTTTTGTTATGGATCTAAAGACTACTATGAACACAGAGATGAAAGATTGGGGATTAAGGATAGAATAAAGGAGGAGTTATGAAAAAGCTTGCCTTATGGATTATGGCTTTAATTCTGATATTTAATATTAGCAATGCTTGTGCAGATAGGCCTTTTAATTTGCATACCATTCGTCCTATGGGCATGGGGAACACTTTTACAGCAGTAGCTGATGATTATAATGCTATTTATTTCAATCCAGCAAGTATTGCCCAAATTGACCGTTTTGATATTGATGTTCCTTTAAAATTTATGGTTACCCAAGATACTATAAATTTAGTTAGTAAAATATCTGAAATTTCTGATGATTTAAAATCTTCTGAAAGTAAGAATGAGATTACTCTGGGTTTTAAGAATGCTCTAAATCAACTTTTGGAATTGACAGATGATACTTTAGGAGGAGAAACAGACTTATCTATAGGATGGGTATTGCCTAATGTTAAATTAGGCGGCTCTTATTTTGGGATAGGCTTAGGAGCTTATGCTCAGTTTGGAGTTAAAACTTACATTCAACCAGTAGGGCTCCCTATTCAAGAGCCTTTTAATCTTTTAAATGATGAACTTATTATTCAAGCTGGTTTAGATGGGATAATATCGGGTTCTATAGCCATGATGACTCCTATGAAGCTTATTCCTGGAAAGAGCTCTATAGGATTGACACTGAAAGCTCTTAATCGTAAGTATTTAAATAATAAAGAAAACCCAATTATACTTTCTTCTTTATTAAGAGAAGATATAGATGTGGAAAAACATTTAGATATAGATAAAGCTATAACTAGAGCTGGAGTAGGTTTTGATTTAGGATGGATGTGTGAATATAATGAAAAACTTAGATTTGGGCTTATGATTAAAGATATTAGTAATTCTTTAGATGTAGATCCTAATTTTAGGATAGGTATAGCTCTAAAGCCTATGAAGTCATTTACTTTAGGAAAGAAACTTCCTCCTGTAGATGCTATTTTTGCTATGGATTTAGACAACCTAAACAATGGGGATAAAAATAGGAATAAAAAATTGGTAGATAAACTACATTTAGGAACAGAACTTAAAATAGCTCCATTTAAAAATAGAGCTTTAGTGCTTTCTCTAAGGGCTGGCAATAATCAAGGTTTTCTTACTTTAGGAACAGGTCTTAAACTACTTTGGCTTTTAAATATGGATTATGCTTATTTTGGGGATCATGTGGCTGATTGGCATACCTTAAGTTTAAGTATGTCAATTTAGAGAATACGTATAATTAATTGATTTTAATAATAAAGAAGGTCTGTATTTCTATTGAAAGAATATAATTTATCATAATTTAATGTTTATAATAGTAGGATAGCTTCATATTGCATTAGTCATCAATTATTTATAATTTACTGCAATTGGAATTAAAAAATAGTATTTTGGTCTTGACAAGGTTTAATTAATATGACAGAATTAAATTAGAAAAGGAGTTTATTTATACAAGGAGGTGCATTACTCAAGGGAGGGGGTTATCTTTAGGATGAAGATACATACCAACATTCCTGCAGTTAGTGCACAAAGATCTCTTGGTAAAACCCAAGAAGAGCTTGCCGATAGGTTGCTTAAATTAACTACAGGCTACCGCATTAACAAAGCTGCTGATGATGCTGCTGGATTAGCTATTTCTGAGAAGTTGCGTTCTTTGATTTCTGGTATAGGTAAAGAAGCTACAAATGAGCTTGATATGATTTCCATGAATCAAGTGGCAGAGGGTGGTCTTTCCTCTACTTCAGACGCTTTACAAAGAATGAGAGAATTAACAGTACAGAGTGCAAATGGAACTCTGACCGATGAAGATCGTGAGCTGATCAATAAAGAAGTATCTCAACTTCAAGAGCAGATTGATTTTACAGCAAACACTACTCAATTTAACACCAAGCAAGTTATTTCTGACGCCAAAGCTGCTGATATAGGAGTTGATAAAAGTTCAATTGATATTGTGGCAAATCCTCAAGATGCTATAAAGAAAATAGATACAGCAATAAATACCATATCAGAGAAAAGAGCTGAGTTGGGTGCTCAGATGAATCGTAGTGAACATAAAATCAATAGTCTTTTGATAGCTCAAGAAAATACTATGGCAGCAGAATCACGTATCCGTGATGCAGATATGGCTTTTGAGATGATGAACTTAGTGCGTAGCCAAATTTTAGAGAAATCAGGCGTATCTATGTTGGGTCATGCTAATGTTCGACCAAAAACTGCTCTGGATCTACTAGGGGTATAACAGAAAGAAAATTTACCATGAGGGAAAGAAAAGCTGCAAGATTATTTCTTGCAGCTTTTTTAGTGTATAAACATAAATAAAAAAGATGCTATAAGAATAATGGAAAATTTAAAACCTATTCGGTTTTTTTGTGACGCTATTTTTGGCATAATACTTGGAGGATTAATCTTTACTTTTCAGAAGAAGTATATTGATAGGAATAAGTAAATAGAAAGCAAAAAAGTCAATACATGTTGCTAAGTACTTAAGCATAAGCTTTCGGTATTTGATCCGGGTATTTTAAATCCGAAATCCGAAACAAATTCAAAATTCAAATTTCAAATATTCAAAACATCATTCACTCTTTCGTAATATG
>JASEGW010000156.1 GCA_030017825.1 bacterium
AAACTTAAAATAAAGAAACATATTCTTATGTCAAGCTCAGGTTAAAATATATCTAAGTTCTCTATTAACAACCTTATAATCTCTTTAATTATTTAAAAATAGTATATCAATCTACTGCTGGAAATTCTATCTCAAAAACAGTTCCTTTGTTAGTCTTGCTAAGTACCTTTATTTCACCTTTATGCTCTCTTATAATCCTTTTACAGATAGAAAGCCCCAAACCAGTTCCTTTCTCTTTAGTGGTAAAAAAAGGTTCAAATAATCTAGAAAGATTTTTTTGGGGAATACCGCAACCATTATCAGAAATTCTTACTTTTATAAATTTATTCTCTTTAAAAAGCTCAATGTTAAGATTCCCTCCATTTGGCATGGCTTGGACAGCATTCATAATAATATTCATAAAAACCTGTTCCAATTGACCATTATCGCCTAAAATATAAGAATCTTTTAAGAAATAACTCTTACCTAAAATAATATGCTGTTTTGCTAATGTTTCTTTTAAAAGAGGTAGCAACCCATCTACTATTTCACTTATTTTCACTTTAGAATATTGAGATTCTGAGGTTTTGCTAAAATTTAGCAACTTTTCTAAAAATTTATTCAATTTTTCTATTTCTGCAGGAAGTATATTTTTAAGTTTTTCTTGAAAATTCTTATCTTCCATCTTCTCTTTTATAAGCTGAGCAAAGACGCTTATAGAAACTAAAGGATTTTTAATTTCATGAACAATTTCCGAAACCAAGGTTCCTATGCTAGCTAATTTATCTGCTTGGTATAAATTTTCTTTCATTCTTCTCATCTCTTCTAAAAGCATTAAATTTTTAATAGCTGGATTAATTTGTCCTTTTATAGATCTAAGCACATATAAATCATTAGGAGTATAAATAGATTTTGTTTTATCTCCCAAGCACAAAATTCCATATAACCTCTCTACAGAAAATAAAGGTATGCAAATAGCAATCTTGTGAGTCCTTAGCTCATCCATAATCTGAACAAAATCTTCCTTGGTAAAACTAGAACCATTGCTCTCTCCTGACCAAATATCTAAATCTTCTCTAATCAATAGAACATCACTTTTACTTAAATATTTTGCTATGCTACCCCTATCTTCGAAAACTAAGCTCTTAGTTTTCTCTTCATCTATAGAAGCACTTACTTCAAATAATTTACTATCTTCATTATAAAGCATAATAAAACAATTACTACATCTTAAAGTTTTGGTTATCTCTTCAACTATAGTAAAAAGTAGTTTATTTAATTCAAAAATATTTCTTAATTTATCATTAAAACCCAATAGAAACTGCGAAGCATCATAGTCAATTTTAAAAAATATTCTCTTGCTATAAAAAGAAAACTTCTCCTTTAGAGGTTGAAATATATGAGAAATAATAATAGCTACTAAGATAGTAGCAAAAAGAGATATTTCTGGTAATGTTTTAATAAAGAGCAGATAACAAGTACCTATAATAACCATGTAAATAATTATGAGAAAAATATTCATTAATAAATACAAGAAACTTTGTTCGAAAATAACTATGGTGTTTATAGTACCCCGACGCAATATAGTAAAGGCAATAATTCCTAAGAATAAAAATGTAGCTATATTTCCTGTAGGTGGATAATTATAACCTAAAGTAGCCAGCACTCCGGAAAGGATAATTAAAGAACCAACAGTAAAGCTTATTAATAGACAATACATCTGATTCTTTTCGGTAGGAGATTTGGTAGTTTTATACTTTGAAGTTACTAAGTAAATAGCATAAAAGATAAAAAAGAAAGCCCCTATTAAATGAATATTATATAGAGGTCCGTTAACTGCTACATAACCCCAAGGTTTTGAGGTCATTCTAATTACCAAGAGATGGGGAGAGGTAAAGTTTATTCCTAAAAATAGCAGAGCCCAAGCTCCATTTAAACCTAAAATTATTTTCTCTTTACGATCATTAATTTTGGTAATCTGGAGAATGAAATGGTGGAGAAAAAAAGGGGTAAGAATAACTCCTATTCTTAAAACATAGCTATATAAATAAGCACTTTCAATATTTTGGGCAACAAGCTTTAAGTAAGTGTTTAGGCTATAAATAGCTAAAACAAAACATAGAGAAGCAAAACTTTTATGTATATTGTTTTTTTTATCTTTTACATACACAAAAGTACCTAATGCTAAATTTCCTATTACCGAGACAATGGAAGGTAATGCGTAAAAATTCATGTTTAGCCTTATTCCTTTAAACCTAATGCATTCATCTTTTCTATTAGAGTACTTCTATGGATACTTAATAAATTAGCAGTTTTAGTCTGATTAAATTCACATTGCTTTAATGCATTTAATATGTACTGCTTTTCAAATTTGCTCTTTGCTTCTTTTAAAGGAATACCTTCTTTAATTTTAACATCTTGTTCGCAAGCTACCAAAATGTCCAAAGGAAGCTGATTGACCTGAATAACTTCTTCCCTAGTCAATACGGCAATTCTTTCGATAATATTTCTAAGCTCTCTCACATTTCCTGGCCAAGAATAGTTAGTTAAGATAGCTATAGCGCTTTTGCTCGCTTCCTTAATGCTCTTGTTAAATTTTTCATTAAATTGTTTAATAAGGAATTCTACTAAAAGAGGTACATCTTCTTTACGTTCTCTTAAAGGGGGAAGATCTATGGGTATTACATTTAAGCGATAATACAAATCTTCTCTAAACTTCCCCTCTTCTATAGCTTTTTTTAAGTTAGCGTTAGTAGCAGAAATAATCTGAGCATTGGTTTTAATAAGTTTTACTCCACCTACTCTTTCAAATTCTTTCTCTTGAAGAACTCGTAAAAGCTTCGCTTGTATATCATACCTTAGGCAGCTAATTTCATCTAAAAATAGAGTTCCTTCGCTGGCTAACTCAAATTTTCCAATTTTAGTGCTAGTAGCATCAGTAAAAGCTCCCTTTTCGTGACCAAAAAATTCACTTTCTAAAAGGTTTTCGGGAATAGCTGCACAGTTAACCGCAATAAAGGGCTTATCTTTCCTGATGCCATTAGAATGAATAGTGCGAGCTATAAGCTCTTTTCCGGTACCACTTTCTCCTGAAATTAAGATAGTAACATCGTCACTTTTACAAACATTAACCATGATCTTAAAAATATCTTGCATTTTAGAACTTTTAGCTACTATATTGTCAAAGGCTAATGTTTTCTCTTCTTTTTCTGCCTTTAAATAATTAACTTCTTTAGTTAACGTCCGCTTCTCTAAAGCCTTCTCAATTATAACTCTAATTTCATCAACATTAAAAGGCTTATTTACATAATCATAAGCTCCTAACCGCATAGCCTCTACAGCGTTTCTCACAGTATCTGTAGCTGTAATCATAATTACTTCAATATTCTCGTCAATCTCTTTTACTCTTTCTAAAACTTTAATGCCATCAATACCAGGTAGTCTAATATCTAATAGAATCAAACTTATCTCTTCATTAATAACCTTTTCTATACCTTCTTCTCCTGTCCCAACTCCTTCTACTCTATATTTACTTTCATCTAGAAGTAGCTTAAAAGATTCAATAATACTTACTTCATCGTCAATCACTAATATATAAGGTTTTTTGTCCATCATATTCTCCTTAAAGTAGATTATATCATAAAGAAATCCTTTTATCCATATAAAATCTTATTCTATAAAAGCAATAATTTAACCACAAAGTTCGTAAAAAAATAAATATTCATCAAGTATTAACGCTATGTGTGACTTTTTAATAACAAGATTTTATTGTAACTACTCAGCATAAACTTAAGTTTAAAAATTAGTATTTCTGAGCATTAATTAAAATTAGGAAAATATTTAATTTTTAAAGAAAAAGAAGAAATTTTGTTTGAGGCAG
>JASEGW010000157.1 GCA_030017825.1 bacterium
AACATTGTGGGTATTTAAACCCCAGGAAATATCAACTAATTTAAGAAAGAACCATTATTATCTTATGCTGTTCCTGGTTGGTTGTCAAGTTATTTTACCTTGACAAAATTAAAAAAATACTTGACAAAATATTTTTTTTAAGTATCATTGAAATTGAAATTCAATAACGATAAAGGATTTTATTTATTTTAATGAGAATAAAAGATGAATATAGTATTTTAAAAGAACATGTAAAAGAGAAAGGGTTACGCATAACACCTCAAAGAGAAGTAGTTTTAGATGCTTTTTTAGGAACAGAAAGGCATGTAGATGTAGAATCATTGTATATTTTAGTAAAAAAAAGAGATGCTTCTATAAGTTTTGCTACTGTATATCGTACTCTTAAGCTTTTATGTGAATGCGAATTAGCTAAAGAATTAAAATTTGAAGGAAAAATTACTAGGTATGAACACAAATATAACCATAAACATCATGACCATTTAGTTTGTGCCCAATGTGGAAAAATAGTAGAATTTCACAACGATAAAATTGAAGAGATTCAAGATAAGGTTGCTAGAGAGAATAATTTTAAAGTGTTGAATCATCATTTGGAAATAAATGGGATATGCTCATCATGCAGGAATTAAGGGTAATTTTTTAAATCATTAATGAAAATGAAAATCAATAACTTTTAAGGTAAGGTGAAAACATGGAAGAATTTGAGGTATCTTTAAGCGATATGAAAGCTGACCAATCTGGAGTAGTAGCAAAACTTCACGGAGGCCAAGCAATGGTTTCTAAGTTAGCTACTTTAGGGGTTAGAGTTGGGGAGGAAATAAAGAAGATAAGTCAACAAATTATGAGGGGTCCGGTATTAATAAAAGTAGGAAAGGGCCAAGTAGCAATTGGCCATGGCATGGCAAGAAAAATTACTATAAAAATAAAAGAAAAAAAGATTCAGAAGTAGGAAATAGGCAATTGTTTAAATATTATAGCGGTTATTAAGCAAAAGTGCTCATAAATTAAAGGAAGCTTATAATAAAAGTCATATTTCTTTCGCTCATTCTCAACTGCCATCCATGGCAGTTTCCGAGGTAAAGCGTGATTTTACATCCATGTAAAATCTTCACGCTTTAAATCCGCTTAAAGAAAAATGACTTTTATTATAATTAAAATAACCACTTTTGCTTAATATATACTATAAATACTAGATGAAAAGCAAATAAAAAGGAGGGTAAAATGAGAATTTGTTTTCCTGTTAAGTTAAATAAGGGGCTAGATAGCGAGGTATATAGCCATTTTGGCTCAGCTCCGACCTTTGTTGTTTTTGATACAGAAACGAAATCAATTGACACAATTAACAATCAAGATTTAGGTCATGCACATGGTATGTGCAACCCATTACAAGCCTTAGATGGGAAAATGGTTGAAATTATCGTTGTTGGCGGTATTGGTGTGGGTGCTATAAGCAAACTAAATAAAATGGGAATTAAAATTTATAGAGCTATAAATGGCACTGTTCAAGACAATATCGAGTCTTTTGAAAATAACATAATGTCTGAAATTAATATTGAACATGCCTGCGGTGGTCATGCTGGTGGATGTGGACACTAATAAAAGATATAACTACTTGTGTGTATCAAAACAAATTTGATACTTCTATCTAAAAAGACAACTAATAAGATAAAAGTTTCCATAAAGTAAGTGCTAATCACTTGTATTTACTAAGTGTGGAAGTTTTTGAAGGAAATAATTAAAGGTACGGTTATAAGGAGTGCCTAAGAGGAAGCTTCTAGTGATAGGAATCACTAATCTTTTATGTCTAATAGCTTAAAGAGGAACATAAACACAGGATAATGCTAATGGAAATAGTGCCTATAGAGCTTAATTCAATTAAATTAATATGATGCTTGAATGTTAATGTTTATAAAATTAAGAGGTACGTAATGAAAATTCTTTTAATGGGAAATCCCAATGTAGGTAAGAGTGTTGTTTTTTCAAGGCTTACTGGGGTTCATGTAATTGCTTCTAATTATCCTGGAACTACAGTAGAGTTTGCCGAAGGAAAGATGTATCTTAAAGAAGAAGGGGTCGAAGTTATTGATGTTCCTGGAGTGTATACTTTAGAGCCTATTTCCAGGGCTGAAGAAGTAGCCTGTAAGATGCTTGAAGAGGGTAATGTAATTGTAAATGTCTTAGATAGCACAAATTTAAGCAGAAGTTTAAATCTTACTTTACAGTTAATTAAAAAGAAGATTCCTTTGGTGGTTGTTCTTAACCTATGGGATGAGGCTAAGCATACAGGAATAAAGATTAACATAGAAAAGCTTCAGGAAATATTAAGAGTGCCTTGTATTGCAACTTGTGCTATTACTGGAGAAGGTTTTAAGGAGCTTGTTGCTAATATACCAGAAGCAAAGATTAGTTCTTATGAATATGAAGAAGAAGAAAAGTGGCATGAGATTGGAAATATTGTTAGCAAGGTAGAAACAGTAACCCATCGTCATCATACATTTAGGGAAAGAATGGTGGATGCTTCTATTTCTCCCAGCACCGGAATCCCCATTGCTCTGATAGTTCTTTTTGTTACTTTTTATATTATAAGGTTTATTGGGGAAGGACTTATAGGCTATGTTTTTGAACCTCTTTTTGAAAACCTTTGGGCACCACTAATGATGAAATTATCAAATCTTTTAAGGGGAGATGGGCTTTTTCATAATATCTTAATTGGAAGATTAGCTGAAGGGGGAATAGATTTTGGAGAATCGTTTGGTCTTCTTACCACAGGAATCTTTGTTCCTATAGGAGCAGTGTTACCTTATGTTTTTGCTTTTTATCTTATTCTCTCTTTCTTAGAAGATTCTGGTTATCTGCCTAGATTGGCGGTATTGGTAGATAATATTATGCATAGATTAGGCTTGCATGGTATGGCTATTATCCCTATGATGTTAGGTTTAGGTTGTAATGTTCCCGGAGCGCTTTCTACCAGGATTATGGAGACTAAGCGGGAGAGATTTATTGCAGCTACTCTGATGGCTATTGCTGTTCCTTGCATGGCTCAAATTGCTATGGTGGTAGGATTAATAGGAAAATATGGAGCAGCAGGACTTGGAATAGTATTTGTCACCTTGTTTGTCGTCTGGATTATTTTGGGAGTTTTATTAAATAAAACTATGAAGGGTGAATCTATGGAGATATTCTTAGAAATACCACCTTATAGGATTCCTTATATGAGAGGACTTATAAAAAAGGTTTGGATGCGAATTGTCTGGTTTATTAAAGAAGCTGTTCCCTGGGTTTTAGTAGGAGTATTTGTAGCTAACATTTTGTATACTTTTGGTATAATTGATTTTTTAAGCCGATATACTGCTCCCCTAATCTCTGGCATTTTAGGCTTACCTAAAGAAGCAGTGGGGGCACTACTTTTAGGATTCTTTCGTAAAGATGTAGCTGTGGGAATGCTTGCTCCCTTAAATCTAAATTTGCCTCAGCTTGCTATAGCAAGTGTGGTGCTTACCATGTATTTTCCTTGCGTAGCTACTTTTGCTACCATGGTAAAGGAATTAGGAGTAGTAGATATGCTAAAATCTGCCCTTTTAATGATTATTTCTACCTTAGTGGTGGGAGGGGCGCTTAATTTGTTAATTGGATAGATGACAAACAAAAAACCACTAAACTAAGTTTCTTCATTTTTCCTATAGAAGGCAAGCAGTTCTCATTGTATTTGTCATGTAGGTCCTACCTTAATAAAGAGTTGCTTGCCTTTTGCTTATATAAAATATACTTATTTTTAATATTATAGCAGTTATTAACCAAAAGTGGACATAGGATAATAGACCCTCTGCAAAATA
>JASEGW010000158.1 GCA_030017825.1 bacterium
GAATTATAGCATTTTTGTAAAATAACTGATTTATTTCGCAGTAAGTCTAATATCTATATCCTCGATTTTTTATTATATATCTTAACATGTTGTTATCTATATAATATGGCTGTTGGTCTATGTAATGAAAACTAGCACTTCTTCCTTCTCCACCGAAGGTATTTATTCCTATATTATATATAACATGGGAAGGCAAGTATCCTCTTTTTATTATTGTATCCAATACAAAATGATGTTCTCTTATAGGAGCTGCTCCAATTCCAAAATTATAAGTTGACTTCTTATAAATATTTTCCATCACAACTGAATTAAAATGACACACAGCCCGAGAGCTTCCCAATATTATTACCTTCTCGTCAATATTGCCATAATAAAGTTTATTTAATTTTCCCTTTATTCCAAGATTAATTTTCTTATAACCCTCTCTAATAACTAAAGAAAGGCCATAGTCAAGAATATAAAAAATTAGGATAAATAAGCATATTTTTAAAATATATTTCTTCATAAAAAAAACTTTTAAAATTGGAAATAGATAAATTTTATAGATTCATCGACTCCTAAAAGGATTATCCCAAATATAAGTAAGTAGTAAAATGACCATCTTAAGAAGATAGGTTTTTTATCGAGAAATTGCCATAAGTCTTGTTTTCTTTGGATAAGTTGAACAATTAGCAAAAAAGCTATCAACAGGAATGGTATCCCTAATGGTATTTTACCTATTCCTATGGCTAAAACCGAAGGCTTTAATACGCCCTGAACTATCTCGGTAACTATATAAAATGCATCAGATATGGAATTTGCTCTAAAGAATATCCATGAAAATGCTACTAAGTGAAAAGTAAGGAATACTCTATATATTTTTACTATGGTTCTGTTTATATTAAACCTTTCTACTAATTTATCGCGATAACCAAGAGTCATCTTAGAAAAAATTAAATAAGTTCCATGCAAAGCTCCCCAAATTATAAATGTCCAGTTAGCTCCATGCCATAATCCCCCTAAAAGCATGGTTATCATTAGATTTAAATCTGTCCTATACTCACCTTTTCTATTGCCTCCCATTGAAATATATAGATAATCCCTTAACCATGTAGAAAACGATATGTGCCATCGCCTCCAAAACTCAGTTACATTCTTAGAGAAATAAGGAAGTTTAAAATTCTCTATAAGATCATACCCCAATACTCTGGCACAACCAATAGCCATATCTGAGTATCCAGAAAAATCACAATATATCTGAAAAGTAAAAGCATAAGTAGCTATAATTAAGTAAGGGCTATTATAATCATGAACATTATCAAATACTGTATTAGCAATAAAGGCTAATCTGTCGGAAATTACAACCTTTTTAAACAAGCCCCACAGCATTAACCTTAAACCACTTACTACTCTATCAAAATCCCATCTTTTCTCTTCATAGAATTGAGGAAGAAGCTGATTTGGTCTTCCAATAGGCCCTGCTAATAAGCTTGGGAAGAAAGAAACATAAAGAGCAAGCTTAGCTATATTTCTCTCAGGTTCTTTCTTCTTTCTATAAACATCTATAGTATAAGCCAATGTCTGAAAAGTAAAAAAGGAGATACCAATAGGAAGAAGAATTTTGATGGCAGGAATATTATAAGAAAGAGTAAAATGTTTACACATTTCTCTTATTGAATCGTTAAAGAAGTTAAAGTACTTAAAAAAGAAGAGTAAGCCAAGACTGATAGATATGCTGATAATTAAATATAATTTTTTATTTGTTCTGCTATTTGTTTTATTAATTTGTATAGCACAAATATAATTTACGATAGTATTTATAATAATTATAACAATATATTCAGGTTTATAACTTATATAAAAATAGTAACTCCCTAACAGCAGCAATACCCAACAAAATTTAGGGGGGTAAGGAAATATAATGAAACTATTATAATAAAAAAAGTTAGGAATTCTACAGAATTAAAAAGCATAGTGGATTAAAATAATTGAATTTTGACTAAATTTAAATTTTTAATTTTAATTAATCTATAATTATTTAATAGCTTGCTTCTTGTAGTAGGCACAGCTTTTATATATTCTGTAAAATAAATATTTCTTTGATTAATATTATTTTTAATTATATCTAAAATGTCTTCTCTCCAATCATGGTAAATAACTATATCTTCTCTAATTTTTTCTACATATTTAAAATACTTTAATATATTTAAAGCTGACCAGCTTGCAAAGACAATACTATCTTTTTCTACTCTTTTTAAAATCTTTTTCCCATAATTATATGCCTCCTGGTTATTCCTAAATTTTAAAGGATTAGGAGAAGTTGTTAAATGCAATATCTTTCCTTTATTATCCACTGGAGGATATTTTTCTAAATAACCTGTTAAAATATACTGTGGAAATATTATAAAAAATAATATACTTATAGCAATAATCAAAGTGAAATATTTCTTTTCTTTATACTTATTAAACCACTTATATTCCAATAACTTATCTGTTCCCCAGGCTAACCAGAAAGAAAATATTACATACATTGGTATAAAAAATACTTGTATGCGAAATTCAGAATAATTTATATAAAATCCTGTTAAAGATAAAAACATAGAGCATAATAAAAAAAATAATTTAGGCATTCTTTTCATATTGGTAAGAACACCTAAAATTCCTAAAAAAACACCTACTATAGAAAAATACTTAATAAAACTAAACAAAAACAATATTAAATTTTTAAAAATTTGGACTAATGGCAAGCTAAACATCTTAGTGCCACCTTCTTTTCCCATTATCAACCATAAATACTTTTGATAAAAACTTGAAAAATTAATATCTTGGAGCTGATATCTTATAGGCATACTTTCAATATAAGCAAAATAGTCTATAGGATAGTTTCCCTTGTGCCACCAATAAATGCATAAGGCTTCTAAAGCAATACAAGATAAAAAAATTACAAAAGCCTTTAAAAATACTTTTAGATTCCAAGATTTTTTTGAGATATTTAAATATAAAATATAAGAACATATAAATGGTATTATAAATACCATAGTTCCTACATGATTTCCAAAACTTAAGCCACAACAAAGAGAAATTAAATATAACAAAACAGGCTTTTGATCCTTATTGTACTTACAGAGTATAAATATGATCAAAGAAAGAAAAAATGCATTTAAAGTATAAACTTCTGCCCAGATAGCTTCAGCCCAAAAGGCATAGCAAAAAGCAAAAGATAAACTAGCTATAACTGAAGATAAAAAAGAAATTTTAAGATACAGAAAAGTATTATATAAAATCATAATAGTCATAGCGGCAAAAAAAGCAGACATTAGATTCACTCTATAAGCAATATTGTAAATAGGAATAAAAGTAAATATTTTTCCAAGTAAGATATATATTGGATATCCTGTGCAATGAGCCACACCAAAAGTATGAGATAATATCTGAAATTCTGCAGAATCTCCATATCCTACACAAGGAAGAAGTGAATATAAATAAATAATAAAAGGAATCAAAAATATTAAAAATGAATATAAAATTTTCTTTTTCAAAGACTTTATTTCCTGTTCTTCTAAATAATCACTCATAGTCTACTTATCTTTCTTAAGCTATTTACTATTATCTCAATATCTTCTTTCTCTGCTCCTGTATAGACAACAGCATTTGCAGTAGCAATAAAAGTAAGAGCGGGAATACTTACTTCATCTTCTCTTCCTATACCTAACATACATAAGGCAAGATAAAGAACAGTAGTTCCATTTGAGGTAGCTATTCCATATTTTACATCACAAAACTTTCGAAATTCATCTTCAAACCTAAGAATATAACTGCCTTTTGAAGATATCCAATT
>JASEGW010000159.1 GCA_030017825.1 bacterium
AATGGGGATTTAGATTTCGGATTTAAAATACCCAGATTAAATACCAAAAAACTTATGCTCAAGTACTTAAATAAAGGAACATATTCTTATGTCGAACTCAGACTAATTTGAGATTTAATACTATATTTAGTTTCAGGTGAAACTAAATTGGCCAATATGTCAATTGTTCACATTATACACTTCTACTACATTCCTTCCAGCACGTTTAGCCTTTGTCAAAGCTTTATTGACCGATCGAAACAATTCATCGACTCTCTTGATAGTTACCTTTGAATAACTTGCTACCCCTACACTCACAGTAACGTTAAACTTACTACCTGAAGAACTATAAATTACACTTGATATTTTACTTCTTATTTTTTCAGCAATTTTACAAGCTTGCTCTTCTTCCGTCTCTGGTAATATTACGGTAAAACGATTATTTCCATAACGTGCAACAAGGCTTATTTCCTCTATGCTTTCCTTTAATATTCTAGCAATTTTTATTAACACCTTATCTCCCATAAAGTGTCCATAATGAGTATTTATTTTAGCCAAATTGTCCACATCTAACATTATTAAAGACACAGCATGCTTAAATGTTTTTGCTCTCTTGATTTCACCATCTAAGGCATGTCTTAAATAATGCAAATTATAAACTTTGGTAAGTTCATCTATATTCGACCATGTTTTTGCTTTAGCTATATACTCATTCTTTTCCATAGACAAGGATATATATTCACTTAAGCAAGATAATAATTTTTTATTTTTTGGTTCAAAAGCATTTTTTTTAGTACTTCCCAAAGCTATGAGACCGATATCTTTGTTCATTATGGTAAGAGTAACAATTAAATACGATTCAATTTGGTCGCTTTTTTCTAAATAAATCCCTTCAAAAGATTCTTTAAACGACTTGAAAACAATTTTTTTAGTATTTATACTTTTATTTTCCAAAATAGACCAAAATTCTTTCAACTTATCTTTCATAGATTGCAGAAGACTTTCAGGGGTTTCGTTGTGATAAAATATATTTCCATATAAATTTTTACCTTTCACGTAAAGATAAGCTCCCAAACTAAAGTTAAATGTAGGTTGAATTTTTAACAAGAACCAATTTAACATGTCTTCTATTTTTTGAAAACAATTTACCTGAGAACTGATTTCAGCAAACAGATTTAACGCTTCAGGAACCTTTCCTTTTCTTTCTATTTCTTGAACTTGAACTATAATGGCTTCTGCTTCTTTTGCCTGGACAATTAAACTCTCTGCTTGATTTTTTAACTTATTAATTTGAGACCTTAGAAGCCCTGTTTGTTCTCTTAATTCCTGAGCTTGGCTACTTAACTTCTCCACATCTTTTACTTTTAGGAGCAATTCTTCTGCTTCTTGTAGTTGGCTCTTTAGCATTTCAACTTGAGAAAATAGTTTGCCAGCTTGAATATGAAGATTTTCTGTCTGAATCTTTAAATCTTTAGCATAAGCTCCAATATCGTCTGAAGTTTCTTGAAATGAAATATATTTTTCCATTTGCTTGGCAAGCAACTCTGTATTTTTCTTTAACTTTATAGCTTCTTCTTCTTGATTAACTATCTCCACAGATTGTAATTCTAAAAATTTCTTGGTAAATAAAGTTTTCTCCGTAATTTTATCAACATGTGTCTTTAGCTCTTCAGCTTTTTCTTTTAATTTTTCAGCTTCTATTATCTGCTTATTTAAACCAGATACTTGTTCTCGTAAAGCATTCGTTTGAGCTTTTATATCAAGAGCCTCTTTCTTTAATTTTTCAGCTTCCTTTTCTAAGTTATCCTTAGTTTTTATTTCTTTCTGCGACAAGAGAGATGTTTCTATGGCTACAGCTATATAGCCACATATTAATTCCAGCACTCTTAATTCGCTTTCATTAAATATATGACGAGTCATTTCGCTATTCAAGGAAACTACCCCTATAATCTTTCTTCTTAATACTAACGGTACCACTAAAAGAGATTTTGTGTAATACTGATTTATCATTTTCCTTTTAACAAATCTTTCATCTTCGCCAATATTTTTAATCAAAATAGATTCCTTCTTTTCCATGACATAGGCAGCTATTTCTCTGTCTATGCCTAATTTTGAAGATGGGATAGGAGTTCCATCTTCCTCAATACCTAATTTAATTTCTAATTTATTTTCATTTTCATTATATAGCATTAAAACATAAGTTTGCCCTGAGATGATACGAGACACAACATCCAGAACCAAAAAAAATAACTTATGTGGTTCTAAGTTTATAATTTTGTACTTTTCTTCTTCAAATATCTTATAAAAACGAGAAATGCTTTTAATTTCATTATCTTTTTCCATAAGCTTTCGATCTTTAATAATTAAATCCAAAGTAGATTGGCAATGTATGGTCAAAAGCTCAATTTCCCTTTCTAACAACTCCATCATATTCAATTGAGAGGCTCTGATAATAGAGGAAGATTTAATTTTTATCCCTTCATTTATTAGTGAGGGGTCTTTAATTTGACAACCACCTATAATTCCAATTACTTCTCCTTCAACAATTAGAGGAATACCAAAAGTAATGTATTTCAGATGGCATTTGTTCATAACAGGTCTTTTTCCTTTTCGAGTCTGATAAAACGAAGAAAGAAAAGCTGATTGACAGTTTTCGTATCCTATAGAAGTAGCCTTTATATTTTTGCAATCTCCTTCATTTCTTTCCACATGAAATATAAATCTACCTTCATTATCTATTATCCAATAGGTAGTTGTGCCAATATTTCTTAGCCTAAATTCTTGAATACGATTCCATTCTTTGCTATCAGCAAACTCTTTCAAAACTTCTCTAATGTCCTCAATATTCATAACAGTCCTTTCTAAAAAATTATATTTGGGCTACTTTAATTGCTTCTTCTAGGTTCATTTTTTTACTATAAAGCGCTTTTCCAATTATAATTCCTTTTATGCCCATATGTTCCAAATTCTTAATTTTCTTTATATCTTCAATCTTAGAGATTCCCCCAGAAGCAATTACTTCTAGTTTTGTATTCTGGGTAATATTAATTAATTCTCCTAAATTAGGTCCAGATAAGGTGCCGTCTCTTAGGATATCTGTATATATTATTTCTTTTATTCCTATTTCTTCAATTTTAGAAACTAGTTCTACTGCCTTGAAACTACTTCTTTCTTGCCATCCTCTTATAGCTATATACCCATTTATAGCATCAATTCCAACTATAATTCTATTGGGAAATTTTTCCACGCATTCTTTTAATAATATCTGATTATTTACAGAAGCTGTTCCTAAAACAACCCTGCTTACTCCCATCAAGAACAGCTCTTCCATAGCTTGCAAAGATCTTATTCCTCCTCCTACCTGAATAGGAATATTTATAGATTTTATAATTTCTTCAATACTATCTTTATTTTTTATGATTCCATCTTTAGCTCCATCCAGATCTACAACATGAATAATGCTAGCTCCTTGTTTTTCCCATATTTTAGCTACTTGATAGGGTTGATCAAAATATATTGTTTCTTGATCAAACTTTCCTTGGGTCAGTCGAACTACTTTCCCATTCTTAATATCTATAGCTGGAATTATAAGCATTAAAAAGCATTACTCCTCATCTTCTTTATAGCAACCAACTTCTCTTCTGTAATCTATTTTAACCTGAGTTCGATTTAAATATAAATTTAAGGATTAATTTTTTTGAGCATTAATTGAAATTAGGAAAATATTTAATTTTTAAAGAAAAAAGAAGAAATTTTGTTTGAGGCAGGAGGCTGAGTATTTTACCTTAAACAATATGGTTGATAAACAAGTCTATTTTAATCCCTACACAT
>JASEGW010000015.1 GCA_030017825.1 bacterium
AGGAATTATAGCATTTTTGTAAAATAACTGATTTATTTTGCAGTAAGTCTATTATTTAACTTGGAGTTAAACAATAATGAAAAAAATAGCTTTCGTATTTCCTGGTCAAGGGTCTCAGTATGTTGGAATGGGAGAGGATATTTACAAGAAATATGAGATAGTTAGAGAGACTTTTGATAAAGCACAAGAAGCATTAGGTTATAATTTATCTTATATATGTTTTAATGGTCCTAAAGGAAAATTAGATGAAACAATATATACCCAAGTAGCTATATTGATAGTTAGCATATCTTTCTTGAAAGTAATTAAAGAAGAAAATAAACAACTTATTCCTGAAGTAGTGGCTGGTCATAGCTTAGGAGAATATACAGCTTTATTTGCTGCAGAAGCTTTAAATGAACAGAGTGTGTTAGAAATAGTAAATCTTCGAGCGAAATATATGCAGGAAGAAGCCAATAAATATGCGGGAGGTATGGTTGCTATTTTGGGAAAAAGTAGGGAAGATGTAGAGTTGATATGTGAAAAAGCAAGAAGCAAATGCTCTAAAAAAGGAGAAATACTTCAAATTGCTAATCTAAATTGTCCTTTGCAAGTGATTATTTCTGGAACTAAAGAAGTTCTTGCTTTGGCTATGACTTTAGCGAAGGATGAGGGTGCTAAAAGAGTTGTGCCTTTAACAGTGAGCGGACCATTTCATTCTTTAGCTATGAATAGGTCAGCAGATAAAATAAATTATATTTTGGAAACTGTGGATATTAAAACCCCAAGAGTGCCAATTGTGGCTAATTTTACAGCAGAGTATGTACAAGATATAAAGTTAATTAAAAAGTATTTAGTAGAGCAGATAAGGAACCCTGTGCTATGGGAAGATAGTATAAGGAATATGATTAAAAAAGGGATAAATGTTTTTGTGGAAATTGGTCCTGGTAAAGTAATTAGTGGGTTAATAAATCGTATAGATAAGTCAGTGAAAACAATAAATATCAACGATTTAAATAGCTTACAAAAATTTATAGAGCAATGAATTATAAAAGGTAGCAGTATAAGAAAAGGAGAAATTAATGGGACAAATAGAAGATCAAGTAGCTATAGTAACCGGTGGAGGTAGGGGCATTGGCAAGGCTATTTGTGAAAAATTAGCTCAGGATGGAGCTAATATTGTAGTAGGTGATATTAGTAAAGATTTAGCAGAAGAGACTGCTGAAGAAATTAAAGAAAAATACAATAGAAAGACATTAGCATTAGAGGTTAATGTGGGAAATTTAAATTCTGTAGAAGAGATGGTAAATAATAGCCTTGACAATTTTGAAAATATAAATATACTAATAAATAATGCTGGTATCACAAGAGATACTTTGTTAATTAGAATGAGAGAGGAGGATTGGCATAAAGTTATTGAAGTAAACTTAACTGGAGTATTTAATTGTACTAAGGTTGTAGGAAAGAGAATGATTAAGCAACGTTTTGGTAAGATTGTCAACATATCTTCAGTTATAGGAATTATGGGTAATACTGGTCAAGTTAATTATGCTGCTTCTAAGGCAGGTATTATTGGTCTTACTAAATCAGCAGCCAAAGAATTTGCTTCAAGAAATATAAATGTTAATGCTATTGCTCCAGGGTTTATTGAGACAGAGATGACAAAAAGTTTGTCTTTTGAAATAAGAGAGGAATTATTAAAACGGATTCCATTAAAGCGATTAGGGGAACCTTCTAATGTAGCTGATTTAGTCTTATTTCTCTCTTCTTCTGCTTCAGACTATATTACTGGGCAAGTAATAGTAATTGATGGGGGGATGCTTATGTAAGAATTTTAAAACTATTAAAGTGCAAAACTAAAAACGAAAGATTTAAAAGCAACAACTTAAAATTCAAAATACATAAGTTTAATAAGCAAGTGCAATACTTAGAATAAAATACTATATTCTGGGCGTTATGAAAGCTTTTAACTATAAAATAAAAGTTAAAGGAAAAGGATAAGAGACTATATAACTAAAGGAGGAAAAAAATAAAATGGGTGTAGCAGAAAGGGTAAAAGAAATTATTGTAGAGCAATTAAGTGTTAATGAACAAGATATTAACGATAATACTTCATTTGTAGATGATTTAGGAGCTGATTCTTTAGATACAGTAGAGCTGGTGATGGCTTTCGAAGAAGAATTTGGTATTGAGATTTCTGATGAAGAAGCAGAAAAGATAATTACTGTTGGTGATGCTATTAAATATATAAGTAAGGAGAACAAATAAATAAAATAGGAATTTATTTTTTAGATGCAAATGAGAATCGGAGGAATAAAGCCAAAGAAGAGAAAACAGATTTGAAGATATAAATTCTCATTTTTTGTTTCTAACATTTAGTTTCTAAATATTGTTAGCGAGTATTTATGTGAATCAGGTGTCTGATGAATTGGATTAATAATGCAGATATAAATGCATAAGTTTTTGGAAAGAAGAAAGAAAAAATAACTTATAATTGAGGTTTTTTGTGCAAAGAAGAGTAGTAGTTACAGGAAGAGGAGTTATTACTCCTATTGGTCAAGATTTAGAAAATGTTTGGGAATCTTTAATTAATGGGAAAAGTGGAATAGATAGAATTACTTCTTTTGATACTGCTGGCTATTCTTCTAATATAGCAGCTGCAGTAAAAGATTTTGACCCTATATCTTATATAGATAAAAAAGATATTAAAAAGATGAGTCGTTTTGTGCAGTTTGCAGTGGTAGCAACAGCTAAAGCTATGCAGGAGGCGCAATTAGATTTAGAAAAAGAAGATCTTAACCAAATTGGAGTTTGCATAGGATCAGGAATTGGGGGAATGGATGTTTTTGAAGAACAACATAAGGTATTGTTGGAAAAAGGACCTCGCAGAATAAGTCCTTATCTGATTCCTATGTTAATTATAGACTTAGCTTCTGGCTGGGTGTCTATTATTTATGGATTTAGAGGTCCAAATTCTGCAGTAGTTACTGCTTGTGCTTCAGGTGCAAATGCCATTGGAGATGCTGTTGCTATTATTAAACGAGGGGATGCTGAAGTAATGATTGCTGGAGGGACAGAAGCAGCAATTACTCCCTTGAGTTTTGGAGGGTTTTGCGCAGCTAGGGCTCTTTCTACTCGTAATATTTCTCCAGAAGAGGCTAGTTGTCCTTTTGATATGGATAGGGACGGATTTGTTATAGGAGAAGGGGCTGGTATTGTGGTGTTAGAGTCTTTAGAACATGCCCAAAAAAGAGGAGCTTCTATATATGGAGAAGTAATTGGTTATGGACTTACAGGCGATGCTTATCATGTCACTGCTCCTCGTCCTGATGGCCAAGGAGCTGCAAAAGCCATGGATATGGCTTTAAAAAATGCTAAAATAAGTTATGAGGAAGTAGATTATATTAATGCCCATGGTACATCAACTAAATTAAATGATAAATGCGAAACCTCAGCCATTAAAGAAGTATTCAAGGAACATGCCTATAAAGTTCCTATAAATTCTACTAAATCTATGATTGGACATTTGTTGGGAGCGGCGGGGAGCGTTGAATTTATTGTTTCTTTAATGTGTATGGAAAAAGGAAAGATTCATCCCACTATTAATTATAAAAATCCTGATTCAGAGTGTGATTTAGATTATGTGCCAAATAAAGCCAGAGAATCAGAAATCAATATATTTCTGTCAAATTCTTTAGGTTTTGGTGGTCACAATGTAGCCTTAATCGGGAGAAAGTTTAAAGAATAATGACAATAGATACAAAAAGAAAAAAGGAATTAAGAGATTTAGAGAAAAAAATTAAGTACAATTTTAAGAATAAAGAGATTTTAAATGTAGCTTTAACTCATAGTTCTTATGCTTATGAGAAAAACAGCAAAAACAATGAACAAAATGAAAGATTAGAATTTTTAGGAGATGTAGTGTTAAGTTTAATTGTAAGTGATTATATTTATCATCTATACCCTAAAAAGCCAGAAGGTGAATTAGCGAAAATTAGAGCTTCATTAGTAAATAAAACTATTTTAGCTAAAATTGCAAAAGAAATGGATATTGGACAGTATCTATTATTAGGAAAAGGAGAAGAACTAACCGGAGGAAGAAGAAGAAGCTCTATTTTAGCTAATACTATAGAAGCAGCTATTGGAGCTATTTATTTAGATAGAGGAATAAAAGAAGCTTGGAAATTTGTTATTTCCCAATTAAAAGGAGATATTGAGCTATTAGAGAAAGATGATAGGTATAGTATTGATAGCAAAACTTTGCTTCAGGAGATTACTCAAGAAACATTTAAAGTTTTGCCTGAGTACAAAGTAGTAAGAATAAAAGGTCCAGATCATAGAAGGTCATATGAAGTAGATGTGTTAATTAATGGCAAAGTTTCTGGTTTTGGTGCTGGGAGAAGCAAAAAGGAAGCAGAACAAAAAGCAGCTTTAATGGCTATTGAAAAATTTGAGAAGAAGGAATAAGTACTGAAGAGAAGTCTTTCTTTGGGTTTTAGTAAAATAATTACTTAAAGCTGTAATATAAAATTATATTCTGGGCGTAACTATTCAGCAATGTTCAATGTAACAACATATTTCCTTATTGCGAAGTTTATGCTGAATAGTTACACTTTTTAAAACATTGAAGATCATATCATGGAAAATTGATTGAAAACTTTAAAATTGAAAATTAAAGTTTTCCGAACTTTACTCTTTGAGCTTTTCATGTTTTATATTTGCATTAAATTAACATTAAATTAAATAGGTAATATAATGGTTGTTAAAAAATTAAGTAAAAAAATTAAGGATATTACTGGATTAGGTAATGGCGAACATCATTATCTAAGAGCTTTTGAGCTTGTTAAAGAAAGAAACTATAAGCAGGCCATTATATCTTTTAAAACTGCTTCTAAAAAATTTAAAAGTGAAAAAAATCAATTTATGGACAAGCGAGTTCTTGCTAATATTTTAATCTATACATATCAAGATACCGATGAAAAGGATAAAAAAGTTGCCTTAATTAAAGATATAATTAATAGTCTAAAAGACTTAGAGCAAATAGAAGGAATGAAGCCTCCTCATGATTTGGTATATTGCGATGAAATAGTTGAAGAGCTAACCAATAAAAGAAATGAATTAGTGGCTACGATTTCTGAAAAAGCTTGGGGTGACCAAGAATATGAGCAAGATATAAGGATTGAAAAGATTGAAAGATCTTTAAGAGAGGTAGATGGAGATAAAGTTTATAAAATAGCTAATGATTCAATAAGAGCTTATTTGTCTTCTAAAGATCAAGAACATCAATTGAAATACTGCGAGAAGATAATAGAAGTATTTAAGATGCTTCAACCAATAGAAGAGATAGAAGTACTTGAAAGAAGTGTAGAAACAGAAAGAATAATTATGGAGGTAAGAGCTCGCCAAAATGAAATTCAAGCTCATTTAGAAAAGAATTATATAGATAAAATTAAGTTATATCAGAGTGCTGCTCAAATATTTAAAAAAATAGGAAGGAAAGAATTATTTACTTTTAAATATTTGGTTTATGATAAGCATGTCAATAATGGGGAAGAAAGATATTTTTTTAATTTAGCAAGTGCTTTGTTCTATGAAGCAATTCATGAAGCTATGGATGGTCTTAATTTTGGAAGTGCTATTGAAAAATTAGAAAATTCAGCAAATTTATTCTTTAGATGTGATAACGAAGAATGGCGAATTCGGTGTGAAAAGATTATTGGAAGTTTAAACAAAAAAGCTATTTGTTGGGTATGTAGGAATGAAGTTCAAGGTCAAAGAATAAATTTTAATGAATATCCCATAACTATTAGTTCTTATTTTAAGCATCTTTCGGAAAAAGATCATGAAATGGCGGCTTCTTTTAATTTAAAAGAAAATAAAATAGTTTTATGTAAAGTGTGTTCACTTTTGCTCCAAAGTATGGTGGCTGGACAGATTAATAAAATTATCAAAAAGAATCTTGAAGGATTAGAAAAGAGAGAAAGGGACTTAAAATCATATTTAGATGAATCTATAAAAGAGGGAAAGGAAGAGTTAAAAAAATTACGGCAAGAATTTTATGATATAAGAGGTGATGTTTTAAAAGATTTAAGCTCAATTGAAAATATTGATGCTGAGATAAAGAGTTTAACTAATTCAGATTTTGAAGAGGTATCTAGAGAAGATATAGAGGAGAGTGTTGATTTAGGGTTAGAAAGTATAACAAAAATAGACTTAGAAGAAGTGTCTGAAAATAAAGGAGGTGTAAAGAAAAAATGAACTTTAATCTTACCGAAGACCAAGAGTTAATTCGAAAAACTGCCCAGGAAATTTGCCAGGAAGAATTTGCTCCTAAAGCAAATGAGGTAGATGAAAAAGGAGAATTTCCTATAGAAAATATCCAAAAACTAGCCCAATATGATTTAATGGGGATTCCTGTTTCTGAAGAATATGGTGGATTAGGTTATGATTTTGTAACTTGGTCTGTTGTAGGCGAAGAGATTTCTATAGCTTGCACTACTACAGGAGCTATTTTTGGAGCAAATATGCTTTGCATTTACCCTCTTATGTTATTTGGCAATGATGATCAGAAGGAAAAATATTTAACTCCTTTAGCTAAAGGGGAAAAAATTGGAGCTTTTGCTATTACCGAGCCAAATGCTGGTTCTGATGTCGGAAGTATTCGGACAGATGCGGTCAAAGATGGTGATAGCTATATTCTCAATGGAACAAAAGTGTTCATTACCAATGCTGGAGAGGCTGATATTTATGTTATTTTAGCTAAGACTAATAAAGAACGTGGTGCTCGAGGGATAAGTGCTTTTATTGTGGAAAAAGGAACTCCTGGCTTTACTTTTGGAAAGAATGAAAATAAGATGGCTTTTAAAGCATTACCCAATAGAGAGCTTATTTTTGAAGATTGTAAGATTCCTGCGGAAAATTTGCTTTACAAAGATGGTCGGGGCTTTCGAGTGGCTATGCAAACTTTAGATGTAGGGAGAATAGGTATGGGAATTGGAGCTGTAGGATTAGCCAAAGCAGCTCTTAAAGAAGCTATAAAATATGCTAAGTCAAGAATACAGTTTGAAAAACCCATTGCTAGTTTTCAAGCTATTCAATTTATGTTAGCTGATATGGCTACAGAAATAGAGGCAGCTAGACTTCTAATTTTAAAAGCAGCGTTTTTAAAAGACCGTGGTCAAAAATTTGAGGATATAGCTGCTATGGGGAAACTTTATGCTTCTGAAGTAGCCATGAGAGTTGTAAATAAAGCTGTACAAATTCATGGGGGGTATGGTTATAGTAAAGAATATCCCGTTGAAAGGTATTTTAGAGAAGCAAAGCTTTTTGAAATTGTAGAAGGTACTTCAGAAATTCAAAGAAGCGTAATTGCTAATTATGTATTAAAATAATCTAAGTTTAAGGATTAATATTTTTCACTAAATTGAAATATTAATGGAAAATACCTATTAAAATAATATAAAAATTATAGGTGAATGATGGATATAATTGTATGCATTAAACAAGTTCCTGATACTACAGAGGTTAAAATTGATAGGAAAACCAATACTTTGATTAGAGAAGGCATTCCTAACGTAATTAATCCTTTTGACAAGAATGCGGTAGAAGAAGCCTTAAGATTACGAGAAAAGTATGGGGGAAAAGTTATAGTTATTTCTATGGGCCCTCCTCATGCTCAGGAGGCTTTAAGAGAAACAATAGCTATGGGAGCAGATGAAGCTATACTATTATCAGATAAAGCATTTGCTGGAGCGGATACTTTAGCTACTTCTTACACTTTAGCTATGGCTATTAAAAAATTAGGTAGCTTTGATTTAGTTATATGTGGTAAACAAGCTATTGATGGTGATACGGCTCAGGTAGGTCCAGAATTAGGAGAGATGTTGGATATATCTCAAGTGGCATATGTATGTAAAATATCTATTGAAGATGGTAAAGCAATAGTAGAAAGAGTAATAGAAGATGGTTATGAATTAATGGAAGTAACCTTACCTTTTTTGATGACTGTAACTAAAGAGATTAATGAGCCTAGGCATGCTTCCCTAAGAGGAGTTTTAAAGGCAAAAAAGAAGGAAATTCCAATATGGGGTGTTAAAGAGTTAGGAATTAATGAAGATAAAGTTGGCCTTAATGGTTCAGCGACTCAGGTAATAAAAATATTTAGCCCTCCTCCAAGAGAAGGAACTAGGATGATAGAGGGAACTATTGAGGAAATGATTCAAGAATTAGTAGGCAATCTTAAAAAAAGGAAAGTAATATAGTTATGGAAAGTATAAAGATATTAGATAATTGTACTGGATGTAAAAAGTGTCTTAAGACTTGCCCTATTTCTGCTATTGTAATAGTGGATAAAAAGGCTCAAATTTTAGAGCATTGTAACCTATGTGCAGCTTGTGTAAGTTCTTGTGAGCTTGAAGCTATTAAAATAAAAAGAATAGAAGGTAAATCTACTATAAAAATTAATGATTATCAAGGGATTTGGGTTTTTGCTGAACAGAGGGAAGAAAAAATACAAAATGTAGTTTATGAATTATTAGGAGAAGGAAGAAGGTTAGCTGATAAGCTATGGGTGAACCTTAGTGCAGTTTTAATAGGGAATAATATGGAAAGTAATTGTGCAAGATTGATAGCTTTTGGGGCAGATAAAGTTTATTTAGTGGAAAATTCCTTATTAAAAGATTATCAAGGTAATGTTTATACTAGAATTATGGTGGAACTTATTAATCAATATAAACCAGAAATTGTTTTGATGGGGGCTACTAGTATTGGAAGAGCTTTTGCTCCACGAGTAGCTGCAAAGCTTTCTACTGGTCTTACAGCAGATTGCACTAGTTTAGATATTACCGAAGAAAGACAACTGGCTCAGACTCGACCAGCTTTTGGCGGGAATATTATGGCTACTATTCTTTGTAATAATTATCGTCCAGTAATGGCTACTGTGCGTCCTAAGGTTATGAAAAAGAAAGAAGAAGATCAAAATAGAAAAGGTGAAATAATTAAAATATTTCCAGATGTTAAAGAAGAAGATTTAAAAGTAAAAATTTTAAAGATAGTAAAAGAATTGGAAAGTAAAGTTAATTTAGAAGAAGCTGAAATAATAGTTTCTGGAGGAAGAGGTATAAGGGAACCTAAGAACTTTGCTTTATTGGAAGAATTAGCTGCAACATTAGGAGGAGTTGTAGGTGCTTCTAGGGCTACAGTAGATGCAGGTTGGATTTCTCATTATCATCAAGTAGGACAAACCGGTAAAACTGTATGCCCAAAACTCTATATAGCTTGCGGGATATCTGGAGCCATTCAACATTTAGTAGGAATGCAGACATCTCAATGTATTGTAGCTATTAATAAGGATCCTAATGCTCCTATATTTCAAATAGCAGATTATGGAATAGTTGGCGATGTCTTAGAGGCAGTTCCCTTATTAACTAAATCTTTAAAAGAGATGCTATAAAGGAAAAGACTTAATTAGCTATTGACAATAATACTAAAATTTGCTAAAATCATATAAATTATGTTTAAAAGAGAGACTAAATTATTTTATTTTATTTTAGGTATAGTAATAGGTATTATAGTTAGTTATTACTGGGCATACAATATAACTTTAAATAAAGTAAAGAAAGAATTAAATTTAACAAAGAAAAAAGATAATCTACAATTATCTTGCATATCACAACCTCAAAATATACTTCCACAAATAAATACAAAACAGATAGAATATAAATCTTATGGGTATCGCAGTAATTTAGTTGGTGCTATAAAAAAGGTAAGTAACGCAGTAGTAAATATTAGCATTAAACGACGAATTAGAGTTCATGATCCTTTTTTTGATTTTCATGATGATTTTTTTAAAGGTTTTTTTCAAGACTTCTTTGGTAATTTTCCTACACAAGATTATGAACAATCCTCTTTAGGTTCAGGTTTAATTATCAGTAGCGATGGTTATATTATTACCAATGAACATGTAGTTAGAAATGCTCATAATATTGAGGTTAAATTAGCTGATGGAAGAAAGCTTCCAGCTAAAATAGTAGGGTATGATGCCGATGCAGATGTAGCTCTTTTAAAGATAAATTCTATAAATCTTCCCTGTGCTGTTTTAGGCAACTCAGATCAATTGGTAGTGGGAGAATGGGCAATTGCCGTAGGAAACCCATTTGGTTTAAATCATACTGTAACTGTAGGAGTAATTAGTGCTAAAGGGAGAGATTTGCCAGGAGTGAGAGGCTTTGGCAGAATATATAAAGGTTTAATTCAAACTGATGCTTCTATTAATCCTGGGAATAGCGGAGGTCCTTTGGTTAATGAAGCAGGGGAAGTTGTTGGAATAAATACAGCTATTGTAGTTTCGGCCCAGGGAATTGGATTTGCCATTCCTATTAATACAGTGAAAAAAGTAACTGATAAATTTCTGGAACAGAAACGGGTTTTTTAGTCTAATTTTCCTTCTTTGATAGTGTTCTGCAATAAGTTTTTCTTATAAACAGCATATGCTATATTTATTCTAAAATGTAAAGACAAAGTTTGTTTTTGTCTGAATTGAGATTGTAGAGTTTCTTAGCTTATTATGAAATGCTGAGTAATTCTTTTGGATGCAGAAAATAACAGATTTAAGATTAAAAATAGTTTAAAATTATAAATTACCTCGAAGATTTGTAAACTTACTGATTTACTTTCAAAAAAATATTACCAACCAGAATAAGAAGAACTTCAAATATCAAATATTCTCCAATTAAAAAAGTTTTAAATAACTTTAACTAACCTGAGTTCGACGTATACCTGTGTCGAACTCAGGTTAGTTAGAAAAGATATGATAGTGGCCTAATAAAACTAATGCGATTAATGCCGAAAAATGCGTTTAAAAACTACAAAACATATAGAGCTTAAAAGTTGTAGAGTTGATGAATTTGGTGATTAACTATGTCTATAAAAGAAAAAGTTAGGAATATCATAAAAGAAGCTACATTAAAGACTATACAAGAGAAAAATCTTTCTAAAGATGATTTACCAGAAATTATTGTAGAAATTCCTAAAATAGATTCACATGGAAATTTGTCTTCTAATATAGCCTTTCTATTAGCTAATATGGCTAGCGAAGATATACTTAAAACGGCTGAAAACATTGTTAAGAATATAGAAAGGGAAGATATTGTTGAAAAAGTAGAAATAGCAGGAAAAGGCTTTATTAATATATTCATAGCAAAAGACTGCTTATATAAAGTCTTATGCCAAATTGAAGAAGAAAGTGAAAGATATGGATGTAGTAATTTTGGAGAAGAAAAAAAAGTATTAATAGAATTTGTAAGTGCTAATCCCACTGGTCCTTTGCATGTGGGTCATGGAAGAGGAGCGGTAATTGGAGATACATTAGCTAATGTGTTCAGTGCTGCAGGGTATTATGTGGAGAAAGAATACTATATTAATAATGTAGGAAAGCAGGCTGAATTGTTAGGAACATGTGTTGAGGCTGAATATAAAAACCTTATTGGAATTCCTATGGATTATCCTGAGGATGGTTATAAAGGTGATTACATTAAGGATCTTGCAGAAAAATTAGTGAAAATGGGAGGTAAAAGATATCAAGATTGGGGATTAGATTTTTTTGTAAGATTTACGGTTAGAGAAATATTAGATGATATCAAGAATGTACTTCTTTCATTTCAAGTGAGATTTAACCGTATGTTTAGTGAAAACACTTTATATGATTCAGGAAAGGTGGATGAATGTATAGATATTTTAAAAGAGAAAGGTTATACTTATGAAAAAGACGGTGCCCTTTGGCTTAAAACTACAGCTTTTAATGACGATAAGGATCGAGTATTAATTAGAGAAAATAATGTTCATACGTATTTTGCTGGTGATGTAGCCTACCATAAAGATAAGCTTTCAAGAGAATACAGTAAAATAATAAATATTTTAGGAGCTGATCATCATGGATATACACCAAGAATGGAATGTGCTTGCGAAATAATTGGATATCAACCAGGTTTGTTGGAATACTTATTATACCAACTAGTAAATCTAATGCGGGATGGCATTCAAGTTTCTATGTCTACCAGGACTGGTGAATATATTACTTTACAGAAGGTAATAGAAGAAGTAGGTTCAGATGCAGCTAGGTTTTTCTTTGTAATGCGCAAAAGTGATGTTCCTTTAGATTTTGATTTAGAATTGGCTAAGAAAAAGTCTGATGAAAATCCTGTTTATTATGTACAATATGCCCATGCTCGCATATGTAGTATTTTAAGACAAGCAAAAGAAAAGAATATAGAAAATATCTCTGCTTCAGAAGCTAATTTAGATCTATTATCCTTTCCTGAAGAATTAAACTTACTTTTTAAATTAAGTATTTTGCCAGATGAAATAATAAGTATTACTAAAAATTTAGAGACTCATCGTTTGGCTAATTACTTGGTTGAACTTGCCTCTATGTTTCATAGTTATTATGCTAAATATCGCGTGATTTCAGAGGATAAAGAACTTACTATGGCTCGACTTTGTATGTGTAAAGCGGTATTATTTGCTATGAGAAGCATCTTTAAGATAATAGCTATTCAGGCTCCAGATAAAATGTAGAAGCCAGAAACAAGAAATTAGAATAAATTCCACAATATTTGAGATAACTATTCAGCAATGTTCAATGTAACAACATATTTCCTTAGTGCGAAGTTTATGCTGAATAGTTACTATTTGAGATAAATTGAATCTAAATTGTTGAGTTAACACTTGGCTGGACTTTTTGGATATAATATGATTATAATGGGTTTTCTTATTCTCATTCCTAAATTCTAACTACCTAAAGTGGTTGCGATAAGATATATTTAGAATGTCAAACTTACCCATAGAGAATAAAAAGGTATTAAAAATAAAGGATCTTCTTAAATATTTTTGTGGCTATGGCCTAAGCTCTATTCCAGTAATTAATAAAAGTAAAAAATTAATTGGAATACTTAAAAAAGAAAATCTTATTGCAACTTCTTCTTCAGTAGTAAATTTAGAAAAGCCTTTAAAGGAGTTTACAACAAAGAATATAACAAGTATAAACTTTCTTGAGGATTCTAAAGCACTTTCAAACTTGGTCTTAAATTGCGAACACATTAGAGAAATTCCAGTAATTAATGAGGAGGGCATTTTAATAGATTTTTGGACTCCTCAAGAGATATTTTTATCTTTAAATAATAATATAAGTTTTTCTGTTAATAGTTGGAGAAAAATATTTGATAACTTTCCCTGTATTTCTATCTTTGTAGATCATTTGGGAAAAATAATCTTAGCTAATAAGTTGGCCAAAAAATACCTTTTTGAAGGCATCGAGGTTCAAGATAAAGAAATTTCGAAGATATGTCCTGATTTGGCAAAATATTCTACTAAGTATGAAAAATTAGAAGGAAAAAGAAAAAATATACCCAACTTGAAAGAAAGTTTAGTAACTATAAAGGACAAGAAATATTATTGTAAATATAACTTAATTTTAGATGAAAAAAGGGTTTTAGGAAAAGTGTTCTTACTTAGAGAACCTTCCGTGGAAAATATAAGTCAAAACTTAAATGAAAACAACTTAAAGAAAACTATTTCACCTTTGGAAGAGGCTATATTAGGAACAGAAAAAGACATTATTAGCAGAGCTTTAAGTAAGACAAAGGGAAATATAAGTGCATGTGCAAATTTGCTAAAAATCCCGAGACAAACTTTACAATATAAGATAAAAAAATTAAACTTAAAATCAATTAAATAAAACTTATTTGAGTATATAGGAAAAACTAAAATATAAGCTACAGAGAGCACTGAGATTATTAAAGAAAATACAGATTTATCATTATATAAAAATATTTTTTTACAGTGAATTTCCTTATTCCTTTGGAACTTCTGTGGTTACATTTTCCTTAATATATGAGGATCAAGACTATAAAGATAAGGAGGTAAAAGGGTGTCTTCCTATTATAATCTAGATCCTAAGATACTGTTAAAAGAAAACTTAGAAGAAATATTTAATAATGAAATAAAAAAAGCTCGCTTAAACAGAACTACTCTTTCCCTAATTACTATAGACTTTAGTAGGACTCATGGAGAAGAAGCATTGAAGAAGGCAGCTAAAACTCTACAATGTAAAATACGTTGTACGGATATAATTGGAAGAACAAAAATAAAAGAGCTTACTGTTATTGTTCCTAATGTAGACAGAAAAAGGGCCATGTTATTAGTTAATAGACTTAGGCAGAGTATGGATTCATTTAAAAAAGATGAAAGCGATAAAATTAACATTGGTTTTTCTTCTTTTCCTGAAGATGGGATAAGTAAAAAAGAACTAATTGATAAAGCTACATACTCACTTTATAAGAATAAGCTTTGGTAAATGGTCAATGGCGACTAGTGAATAAAATAGGTAATTACCAATTAGTAGTTACCATTTGATAGTTATCCAAAACACAACGACTCAAAAGAAATATTATGGTATTTAAAAGGAGAAAATTATGGATATTGTAGACCTTCAAAATAAGACCATTCCAGAATTATATGAATTAGCAGCAGAATCTAAAGTTACTGGTGTTAGGGGAATGAAAAAGCAAGATTTAATTTTTGCTATTCTTCAAAGTCATACTGAAAAAAATGGATTGATTTTCTCAGAAGGTGTTTTAGAAATATTGACAGATGGATACGGATTTTTAAGATCACCTAATTATAATTACTTACCAGGTCAAGATGATATCTATATTTCTCCTTCTCAAATAAGAAAATTTGATCTTCAGACAGGAGATACTGTATCAGGTCAGATTCGTCCACCTAAAGATAACGAAAGATTTTTTGCTCTTTTAAGAGTAAAGGCTGTAAATTTTGAAAATCCAGAAGTTGCTAATCAACGTGTTTTGTTTGACAATCTTACTCCATTATATCCTGATAAACGGATAAAACTAGAAAGAGAAAGTACAGAAATTTCTACCCGTATTATGGATCTTATTACTCCTATTGGAAAAGGACAACGAGGTTTAATTGTGGCTTCTCCTCGCACTGGTAAGACAGTTTTATTGCAAAAAATTGCAAATAGTGTTACTGTAAATCATCCTGAGGTTAAGCTTATTGTGCTCCTTATAGATGAGAGACCTGAAGAAGTAACAGACATGAAGCGTTCTGTAAAAGGGGAAGTTATTAGCTCTACTTTTGATGAGCCAGCTGAGTGGCATGTGAAAGTTGCTGAAATGGTTATTGCTAAAGCTAAAAGGCTAGTAGAGCATAAGTTTGATGTGGTGATATTATTAGATAGTATTACTCGCTTAGCTCGTGCTTATAACCAAGTAGTTCCTGCTAGCGGAAAAGTATTATCAGGAGGAGTTGATTCTAATGCTTTACATAGGCCTAAAAGGTTTTTTGGAGCTGCTCGTAACATTGAAGAAGGAGGAAGCTTAACTATTTTAGCTACTGCTCTTATTGATACAGGAAGTAGGATGGATGAAGTAATATTTGAAGAGTTTAAAGGAACAGGAAATATGGAACTACATTTAGATCGTAGTTTATCTGACAGAAGGATGTTTCCATCTATTAATATTGCTCGTTCTGGCACTAGAAAAGAAGAGCTTTTATTTGAAGAAGAAGAGCTAAATAAAATATGGATACTTCGTAATTTATTAACTCCTTTAAGTTCTTTGGAAAATATGGAATTGTTGATAGAGAAAATGAAAAATACTTCTAGCAATAAAGAATTTTTTGCTACTATGAATAGAGGATAAATTGAAAAGGCATAGATTTAAGTTTAAAGAATGGTTGCATTTCTTCCGAAATGTTAATTATATGAAGAGGATGTATACTTTTAGCAAAAAAAAGATTACTTGTAAAGGAAATCTATCCTGGATATGGTTACATTTCTTCCGAAATATTAATTATATGAAGAGGAATACTTTTAGCAAAAAAAGGACTACTTATAAAGGCAATCTAATCTGGATATTGATTCATGTTTTTTTATCTTTAAACATATTTTCTTTATCTCCTTTTTTTGTCCAGTGGGCTAAAAAATCAGGAGAAGAATATAATAAAAATGCTTACTTAAGTGAAATAGGAGGCCTGAATTATCAAGATTCATTGATTGTTGATTTAATGGAAGAAAAACAACTAAATAGTATTACTAATTTAGTTAGAAGAGAATTAAATCAACTAAAATTAGCCCAGTATACTCGTAAAACTTATAAAGACATTATAGATGGTCAGCTATCTATTATTAGCCATGAAGTAAGAGCAGGAGAGAATCTGTGGACTATTGCCAGGAAGTATGGAGTAAATGTAGGTGCGGTCATTTCCTGTAATAATTTAAGCAGAAGAGCTATTATTGATGTTGGACAAAGATTGAAAATACCCAGCAAAAAAGGTATTTTGCATAGAGTAAAAAGAAGGGAATCTTTATGGGATATTTCCAAGGCGTATAATTTACCTATAAAAACAATTCGAGAAGCTAATTATATTTCCAATGGTTCTACAATAAGAGCAGGAGAAGCTATATTTATTCCAGGAGCTAATTGTCTTCCAGGAGCTGATTATAAGTATTATAAGAATGATCAAAGGGAATTACGTTCAAAATTACGATCTTTTATTAAAGATTTTATTATTAGACCTATTTCGGGAAGGGTTACTTCCGGATTTGGAAATCGTAGGCATCCTATTTTTGGAAGGATGATGTTTCATTCTGGAATTGATATTAGCGCTCCTTGTGGTGAAAGAATTAAGGCAGCTATGTCTGGCAAAGTAGTCTGTAGTGGTTGGTCTATAAACTATGGAAGGTTAGTAACGATTGAACATGAAAATGGTTATACTACTAAATATGCTCACAATTCAAAAAATTTGGTAAGTGTTGGTGAATATGTGGAAAAAGGACAAGATATAGCTTTAGTAGGAAGATCTGGTTTAACAACAGGTCCTCATGTTCATTTTGAAATTCTTAAAAATGGAATTCCTCAAAATCCTCTCAAATACCTCGGTCATTAGCACTACTTATTTTTTTATTTGATAATTATTGATACTATGGTATAATACGAAAGTTATTGTAAGCACTTAAGTATAAAAGAGTTATTGTGTTTAATTTTGCCCTAATGGCTTAATTTAAAAATTGTGAGGTTAGAATTATGAAAAAAGGTATTCATCCTAAATATCAAGATCTAGAGATTAAGTGTAGTTGTGGAGCTACTTATCCAACTAGATCTACTTTACCGGAAATTAGAGTAGAAATATGTTCTAATTGTCATCCGTTTTTTACAGGTAAACAAAAATTGGTTGATGCTGCTGGAAGAGTTGAGAGATTTAATGCCCGATATAGAAAAAAAATGAAGTTTTAAAGAAAAAGTAAATTGGCAATTCAAATCATTAAACATTGGGTAGAACTCAGGTTAATTATGATTTTTATTAATGTTTGAAGATTAAAATATTGTAAATTGATTGAAGATTGAAAATTATTTATTTCTTTTTTAATAAGATAGGTGTTATATTATGTACGTGGAGTTATTAAATCATACTCCAAACCCTGAGAAAGCTATAGCAATGGCTGCTAAGCTTTGTTATTCTCCTGCTAAGATTAAGGAATTGAAAAAAGATATAGATATAGATAATAGCAAAGTAAAGTCTTTTATTCATAAGCTTTTTCAAATGGGGCATTTCTCGCCATTTGAACATATTTCTTTTACTTTTGGTATTGAAGGAATATCTCGAACAACGAGTCACCAGTTAGTAAGACATCGAATAGCATCTTATTCTCAACAAAGCCAAAGATATGTGGAATATGAACATTTAGATTATGTTGTTCCTCCTAAAATTAGTGAAAACAAAGAGTTAAAGAATGCCTTTATAACTATGATGAAGAAAATACAAGAAACTTATCGTTACTTCTTAAAAAATGAGATAGCAACTGAAGATGCTCGCTATATTTTACCTAATGCTACTTGTACAAAGATTATTGTTACCATGAATGCTCGTTCTCTGCTTCATTTTTTTGAACTTAGATGTTGTTATAGGGCTCAATGGGAGATTCAGAAGTTAGCTTGTGAAATGTTAATGTTAGTTACAAATATTACTCCCAGTATTTTTGAAAAAGCAGGCCCAAAATGTGTTGATGGGATAGATTATTGTCCAGAAGGCAGTATGTCTTGCGGAAATCCTTTTAACCTTAATGTGTAGGGATTAAAATAGACTTGTTTATCAACCATATTGTTTAAGGTAAAATAAGATAGATAGCAGATGGTGAAAAAATGCTGTTGACTTATATTTAAATCGAACTCAGGTTGATTAAAAGCAAAAAGTAAAAATTATGATTGAAAGATTGAAAGAGATAAAATTAGAATATGATAATTTATTAATAGAGATGAGCAAACCAGAAATCATAAACGATCAAGAAAAGTACCAAAAATATGCCAAAAGAATAGCTGACTTAGAGTCTATTGTTTCGTTATTTAATAAATACTCAGATGTAGAAAAACAGTTTCAAGATACAAATAGTATTATTAAGAATGAAGATGATATTGAATTAAAGCAGATGGCAGAGGAAGAGATAATAAATCTAAACGAAAAAAAGAAAACTATTGAAGAAGATTTAAAAAAAGCTCTCTTGCCTAAGGATTATGGAGAGGACAAAAATGTAATAATGGAAATTAGAGCAGGCACAGGAGGAGATGAATCTTCAGTTTTTGTAGCTGATTTGTTTAGAATGTATCAAAGATTTGTTGATAGTCAAGGGTGGAGAAGTGAGCTTATTTATGCTAATCCTACAGGAGTTAATGGTTTTAAGGAAGTAATTTTTAGCTTAAAAGGAAAGAGTGTCTATCCAAAGCTTCGTTTTGAGAGCGGAGTTCACAGAGTGCAACGGGTACCTATAACTGAAGCTAGTGGTAGAATACATACTTCTGCAGCTACAGTAGCAGTATTAATAGAGGCGGAAGAAATAGATATTCAAATTGACCCTAACGATATAAAGATAGATGTTTTTCGTTCTAGTGGTCCAGGAGGTCAAAGTGTAAATACTACAGATTCTGCGGTTCGCATTACCCATTTACCTACAGGACTAGTGGTTACTTGTCAGGATGAAAAATCTCAGCATAAGAATAAGGCTAAGGCGATGAGGGTGTTAAAAGCTAGATTATTCGAACAGGAAAGGATAAGACAACAGCAGGAAATAGCCAAAGAGCGCAAAGAGATGGTAGGTAGTGGAGATCGTAGCGAACGTATTCGAACTTACAATTATCCTCAAAATAGAGTAACAGACCATCGCATTAATCTTACTTTGCATAAGCTATCTAATATTATGGAGGGAGAGCTTAGTGAATTAGTTGAAGCCTTAATTTTAGATAATAGAGAAAAGCAACTAAAAAAGGCAAGTTAGAATTATGAAAAAGTGGTCAGTAATAGAAGTATTAAATTGGACCACTAAGTATTTTAAAGAAAAGGGAATTTCTAGTTCTCAGCTCGATGCTGAAGTATTACTGGCAGAAATTCTAACATGTTCTAGATTAGAAATTTATTTAAACTATAATAAACCTTTGACAAAGGACGAATTAGCCTCTTACCATAAATTGGTTAAGAGGCGTTCTTTTTATGAACCAATTGCTTATATAATAGGCAAGAAAGAATTCTATGGTTATGATTTTTTAGTTAATCCTTTAGTCTTAATTCCTAGACCAGAAACAGAGTTATTAATTGAAAAAATTATAAAAAAGTTAAAAGCTTTAGATAAAAAAGAACCCTATGT
>JASEGW010000160.1 GCA_030017825.1 bacterium
GAAAAAATGGCGATAAGTATGGACATATTACTTAAAAAATGAAAAGTTAAGGGTTAATAGTGCTTAATCCCTTTAGAGAAGAATAAGCGAAATCTGACATAAATTGTAAAATTAATTATAGTTTTTTTGTCAAAAATGGCTTATTTTGTTATATAGTAAGATTTATATACTTTGAATATTTGTCATATTTATTATATTTTGACAAAATAGGAATATTAGATATAATCCATTTTGTCATAATGAAGGGTACTATGCTAAAAGAGATAGAACAGATTAAAATTAAGTTAAAAGAATTAGAAAAATATAAAAGTGAACCTGAAATTGCCAAAAAACTAGTTAAAGAGATAAAAAGAGGGCTTAATAGAATAGAGAAAGAAGCGAGAATACAAGAAAATAGATTAGAACATGAAGTATTAAATAAATTAAAAGATAAAAAGAAGGGGCATTTTACAAAGCGATATATTTTACAAATGTTTCAGAATCAACCAAAAGATAAATTAAATAAGATTATACAACGATTAGTAAAAACCAGAAAACTTGAAAAAATAGGTAGAGGAATTTATTCTATGGATGGAGTTGGTGAAGAGCCTAGAATGCACATTTCTGAAAGTATGGAGAAAATAAAACAGGTTTTAAAAGAGCAAGGAGTTAAGTTTATGATTACAGGTCCAGATATAGTCCAAGAATATATTAATTTGATTCCAAAAAGGATGTTTCATTTAATATATGTAGCCAGGGGCAGTGGTGAATGGGCACATGAGATTATTGAGAAAAAAATCGGGAAGAAAGGCCTTATAAACCCAAGTGAAAGGGAAATTAGGAATCTATTATTCCATTATAATGAAGATATTATAATCATTCGTGAAGTCGGGGAAACATCTATCGAATACCAAAATGAGGGTATTGCAACTATAGAAAAAGCTATCGTGGATTTATATTTTGAGACTACCCGAAAAAGAATACCCTTCGATAATACCGAACTCGCTGAGATTTTACAAAACATCCTTATGAGAACAAGAATAGATTATAGCAGATTGTTACGCGCTGCTACTAGAAGGAATATATATTCAGAGATTATACTAATACTCCGGACATTAAATATACATATTGCAGAAATCGATATGCTAAGGCCTATAAAAGAATCTAAAGCGAGAGAAATAATCAAATATTTTAGGTAAAAATGGATAATGTATTAATCAATAAACCAGAATATTTTAAAGAAGCTACAATAGAAAGATTACAAAAAGAGTTTAATTTTAGTCAAAGAAGACACATTGAAATGTTAATGTTGGATTTCGAGATATTGGCACAACTTGAAAGTATCGTTAATAAATTTATACTTAAAGGCGGGGCAGCTGCTCAGATTTATCTTCCAGTTGAAAAACAAAGAGCAAGCAGGGATATTGATATTGCAACAACATTATCCAAGGAAGAAATAGAAATAGTTCTTGAAAAGATTAAAGTAAGATTTGAAGCACATATTATAAACAATGAACATTTTAAATGGCAGCATATCCCATTATCCAAAGAGTCCACGAAAAGGATAGAAGAGTTTAATAGGTATGAAATAACTATCCCCACTAAATTCGGAATATCCTTAGGAAGGAAGGCAGCTTCAAATCTGCGGATAGATATAATCCATTATGAAAAGCTTCCATTTGTGGTTAATACAATTAATACTCCCACAATCTTTAAATTGCCCCTCAAACCTTTTCAGATAATTTCTCGGGGTTCGCTTATAGCTGATAAGATACTTACATTAGCAGATAATACGGTTGGAATATTAGCCATAAAGCAAGGTGACTATCAAAGTTACCTGAAGCAAGTGTATGATTTAATCCATCTTACTAACCAAGATTTAAGCGATATTGAAGTCTTAGGAGATACAATTATAACTTTGGGTAGGCTTACGCCTATTGAAGTTAGTTATCGTAAACTTTCGAAGAGAACAGAGGAAATTTTAAAAGATATAATAAATAGCCTTGGAAAAAGAAGATATTTTGATTTAGATACTGGTAATGAAGCAAAGGCATTAAGAAACGCAATAATTGATTTCCAAGGAGAGTACCTCAATAAATCGGAGTGGGTTATATCCCAAGTGTGGGCCACGCGCATAAGCAAGCTCCGATTTATTACAGGGTTAGTTTTATTGCATATAGAAAAAAAGATAAAACTAGAAGAGATTAGCAAGGCATTAAAACAGCTTTCTGAAGCAGAAGCAAAGATAGTATCTTTAAAAGGAGATGAAATAAAGAAAATGCAAGAGAAACTTTCTGCTTATTTTAGAGGAGAGGGGAAAATCGCAAAACAAATGAAGCATACTATGCCAATTAGAATCTTTTATGGGATTATTACTAAAGAGAACTTAGAGGAGATTATAAAGAATATAGAAAAATGTTAAATAGCTACAAATATAGATAATTGCAATGTTTAGTATAAACCCGAAGCGCAAAAAATAGCCGAGACCAGCCCCTCTGTCTGCCTTATCCCCTTGAGTTTATTGTGAACTAAAGAACGTAATTCCTTTACCTTTCTTACTTGATGTGCTTTCATCTTTACATGCTTAAGATATTTCCAAATATCTTCCTGCGGATTAAGATCTGGCGAATATGTTGGGAGATAATAAATCGCCAGTTTATTTTTATTTGCTTCAACAAAATTATCTACTTTTGCAGCGATGTGCGGCTTTGCATTATCCTCAATAACAATTATTTTTCTGCGAGGGTGATTTTTCATTACTTGTTGTAAAAATTCTATATGCTGTTCTGCACGAATTGTTTCTTTTTCTATGCGGAATAATAATCTCCCCGCAGGACTGATGGCTGCGGTCACAACAATTCCACCTCTATTACCTGTTACTTTAACTTTTGGAGTTTTCCCCTTTGGTGCCCACGTTTTTCCAAGAACTGGTATAAGTGAAATACCAGTTTCATCAAGAAAATAAAGCATCGCCTGCCAGCGTCGGCGATGTTCTTTGATTTTTGGCCATTTTTCTTTAAGCCAATATCTTACTTTGTGTTTACTTCTTTCCAATGCTTCCTTTTCAGGAACTTGATTGCTCAAATTAAGTCGCTTAAGTAATCTCCAGATATTGCTATAATGAATATCTTGATGAAATTTTTCTTTCACGAGTTGCTTAATTCTTTTACAATCCCATAATGGGCTTTGAAAGCCATAAGTATTGGCAGGTTGCTTAAGCAGGACTAACAATTTGTTTTGCTCTTTTTTTGAAAGCTTTGGTACTGCACCGGGAGCTTTTTTACTCTTCAATCCAGCGATTCCTTTTTGTTTATACTTCCGTTTCCATTTGTAGACGGCATCTACAGTAACACCAAAGAATTCTGCAATTTCATCTGCTTTTTTGCCACTTTCAAAAAGACGGACTGATTGTATTCGCATATATTCCATGGCATCTCTTGGTATCTTCCTACCATCTTTTTTCTTCATACAAGAATGAAAGACGTTCTCCTTAATTAAATTTATTGTGCTGGAGTATACAGATTAACGCAAAAATCTATATATCCTTCTTTCCTAGAATTTTTGTATAATAACAAGCTATCTCTTCTAATTTTTCCAGCGCGTCTTGTGTGCTAATTCCTATTCCTGACTTCTTCAACCTATTGCGTAATATTTGGTAAATCTGCAAGGCCATAATGCATGTATAAACATGGCTTGTGATTCTTTCGTCTTTGGAATGCAGGATAGGTGCCAACACGATAAAGCGGTTAGTATATGCATTTGATTTAAGAAACTGGAAGTTCTTTTCTATCTTATCTTTGTTGAAGAAAAACTCAAGGATATCT
>JASEGW010000161.1 GCA_030017825.1 bacterium
GATATTCAGTTGATGACAAACAAGAAACAGTATATAAAAGGGGATGATGTTGATATTGAATTAAATTTCAAGAATAAAAAGGAAGTCAATTATGACTTTGCAGCAGATTTGAGGATATTTAATCCTGATAATGCGGTTATTTTTGCTACAACTACTACCTTATCCCTTACTCCTAAAGGTTCTGCAAGTTTATCCTATAATTTTAGTTTATCTAAAGATGCCATTGAAGGGATATACATTATTCAGGCAGAGGCTAAGAGTGGTGGAGAAAGGGTAGGACTATCCTCTGGTGCTTTTGAAGTGTCACAAAGGTCTTTAAGTCTACAAATGCTTCCGTTTACATTAATCCCCCTGTCAACAAATACGATAAAGTTTGAGGTAAAAAATACTGGGATAGTAGATTATAGAATCAGGTACAATGACTTTATCCTTTAAAGCTCCAGATAAAAGTTTGCTATGGAGAGGAACAGCTACTTTTAATGACCCCTAATCTCCTGCTTGCACTTTTGTGGAAAGGAACAGGACATGTAGGGTTTTTAATTGTATATCCAGATGGTAGTTCTTATGTGGTTGATACTATTCCAGCCACAGGTGTGAGAAAAACAGACCTGAATGGCTTTAATGATGGACAGGCACAAAATCTGTGGTTCTTTGATACAGGGTTAAGTTCAGACCAGGTGGATAATCTTATTGATTGGTTAGATAAACGAGAGGGGATAGATCCTAAAACTGGGAGGCCAAAATATCCATATAATGGTAATCACCAACATCAAAAAGGTCCTAATGAATATGATTGTGTTGGATTGGTTGAAGTTGGATAATTAGGAAATTAAGAAATTAGGTATTGATTTGTTGAAGGTTTTATGGTATCATTAAAGTAGTCGAATTCAACAAATTAAAATATATTCGTTTTATTCATTTAATTCTTACTAAAATAAGAAAGGAGTGTGATTTAAAAATGAGGAAGAAGATATTAATAATTGGTATTTGTTTGATGGTAGTAGTGATGTTGGTGATAGGAGCGGGTATTTTTATAATAAAGAAAGCAGGCTATGGGATTATTCCAGTGGTGGGTACAGGAATTCCTACTTATGTCGCTAACAAGGTTTTACCTCCTCCCAATATTACCAAGAAAAGCAATGAGGAGATAAAAGAGATTCTTGCCAACCTTTTCATAGAAGAGGCTCAAGCAGGATACAGTTATCAAATAATGAAGGCATGTGAACTTTGCATAAAAATAATGAGATTAGGAACACCTATTGTTCCAGTATTAATAGATTTGTTTCAGGATAAGACCATTGGCGGAAAAGAGAAAGTACTATGTGGAGCTTATAAAATTGAATGTAATTGGTTAATAAGGAATGGAGCAATAGAATTATTGCAGGAAATTATAAAGGCTAAAGCAATTCCATTAGAGGAGCAGTTAAAAAAAGTAGAAGAACCTTTTAAGCAGAATCTTACAAAAAGATTCTATAAATATGCTAACCGGATAGAGGTAGATATAGATAAGATAATATTAGAACTCATCGAGATATTAGAAGATGCTTTACCAGATAAGAGTGATTTTACTATTGAGAAGATTGCCAATTTTTTTAAAGAGATAAAGGATAAGAGAGGGATTGAGATTTTAATAAAGGCATTTAAAAGTAGACAGAATGAAGATGTAAGAAGAAGGGTTATAGAGAGGAATAGAAAAGGCAGGATTTTAGATGATATAGATAGAGCCAAAATGCGAATTGAAGAAGCTCTGATAGCCATATTAAAAAAGACTAAGGATAGAAGGATAGCAGAAGTATTAGATAAAGATGGAGCGAATTATGGTGTCTGGGTATGGGTAGATGAGGCAGGGAGAGATAAGGCAATTAGGATAGCTATGGATGTGTTAAGAGGAAGTAAGGTTCTATACTTTTCACCTGATAAGGAGAAGGAAGCAAGGGAGTTTGTTAAAAGTCATGGTAAATGGTTTGGGATATCTGAAGAACAAGAGATAGAAAAACGGAGGAAAAAATACGCTATTGGAATATTAGGAACTGCTAAGGCTAAAGAAGCTGTGCCTTTGTTGATTGAATTACTAGAGAAAGATATATATCTTAGAAGTGAGATAATAACAGTGTTAGGGGAAATAGGCACTAAAGAGGCAGTGGATGCTTTAATATACTTATTAATCCACTTAAAAGAAAACCACTATAGGGGGGGGGGATATTAATAAAAGCATTAGGCAAAACAGGTGACCAAAGAGCTGTAGAACCCCTTAAGTCTTTTTTAAATGATCCATATGTTGCTGATTGGGCAGCAGAATCTTTAGAGAAAATAACTGGGAAGGAATATAAATATAAAAGGTAGGTGATATGTTATGAAAAAGACGTATTTACTATTTCTAATAATGTTAATCTTTCTTTTTTCATCTTTTGATGTATTTGCTGAGGGAGAGAAGGTATATATAATCTACCGTGATACAAATGGTAAGATGGCAAAGACTATTTATGACCCTGCACTTTTGTGGAAAGGAACAGGACATGTAGGGTTTTTAATTGTATATCCAGATGGTAGTTCTTATGTGGTTGATACTATTCAATCTACAGGTGTGAGAGAAACAGACCTGAAGGGCTTTAATGATGGCCAGGCACAAAATCTGTGGTTCTTTGATACTGGATTAACTCAAGAACAATCTACTGAACTTATTGGGTGGTTAAAACAACAGCTTAATACACCATATACTTCTGGTAAATGGCATCAAGGTGAACAAAAAGGTCCTAATGAATATGATTGTGTTGGATTGGTTGAAGTTGGATAATTAGGAAATTAAGAAATTAGGTATTGATTTGTTGAAGGTTTTATGGTATCATTAAAGTAGTCGAATTCAACAAATTAAAATATATTCGTTTTATTCATTTAATTCTTACTAAAATAAGAAAGGAGTGTGATTTAAAAATGAGAAAATTGATTATTATTGGGGCTATTCTGGTGATGTTGGTAGTGTTGTTGTTTGCAAGTGGAGCGGGGTTATACTTTATGTTTTGGGCAGATAAGATAGTGTATGAGGTTAAGGAAGGAATTAAAACCGCTGGAGTTAAACATAAGTCTAAAGAGAACTTAAAACCTATTGTGCGAGAATATGTTAGAGAGTCATATAGTTTATTAGGTGTTCCACTCCCTCGTAGATATGTACTACTTAAAAGTATCGCTAAGTTTGGTAAACCAGGGGTAGATATTCTGATAGAGATTCTCAAGGATAAGGAGGAAGGAAAGAATAAGGTGAAAATGGTATACGGGGGTGAGGCAGACAAGAGTATGCGAATTGCAGCAGTTTATATTATTAGCGAAATAAGTGAGGCTGGGAAAAAAGGTCATAAGGATTTTAAAAAGGCCTATGAGGCAATTAGAAAAAAGATACCTACTTTAGTGAAAATTTTACTCCATGATAAGGATGTTGAAGTTAGAATAAAAACTGCTGAGACATTAGGTGATATAGGAGATGAACAAGCAGTAGATGGGTTAATTAAAGCTCTGGATGACCCGGGTGAATTTGATGTAGGACAAGTTGAACCTGATACAGTCCGAGAATCCGCTGCCTTCTCATTAGGAGAGATAAAAACTCTAAGAGCAGTAGTACCCTTAATTAAAACATTAGAGAGAGAGAGAGAGAGAATACTTGTTGTATCTAATATAGCTATTGCTTTAGAAGAAATTGGAGATAGAAGTGCTGTAGCACCTTTAATTCATGCACTTGAGAAAAAGATGGCTGAGGGAACTATAATAGAATCTATCGGTAAATTAGGGGGGGG
>JASEGW010000162.1 GCA_030017825.1 bacterium
TTTCGGATTTAAAATACCCAGATCAAATACCGAAAGCTTATGCTTAAGTACTTATGTATTCCGAGTTTAGTGCTTTCAATTTTTAGTTTACAATATTTTTAAGCATAAAACTCCATAACCTTTTACCTAATTACTTCTTTTATTTTTAAACTTAAGTTGGTTGCCTTAAAAGAGTGAGTTAAAGCTCCTACAGAAATAAAATCTACCCCTAATTTAGCAATTTTTCTTATTTTTTTTAAATTTATATTTCCAGAAACTTCTATCTTTATTTTTTTATTCTTCTTTTTTATTAAGCTTACAGCTTCTTTTAATTTAGAAACGCTCATGTTGTCCAGCATAACAACATCTATTTTTTCATTCAAAACTTCATTTAACTCCTGTTTGCTTGCCACTTCCACTTCTGTTTTTAAAGAAGTTTTTGATCTCATTTCCCTTAAAGTATTTTTAATATCTGGAATAATTTTTAAATGAGTGTCTTTAATTAGTATTTGATCATAAAGACCAAAGCGATGATTGCATCCTCCCCCCACAGTCACTGCATATTTTTCTAGTTTTCTTAATCCAGGAGTAGTCTTACGAGTGTCTAATATCTTACAGCGATAACCCTCAGTCTCTTTCACAAATTTAGAGGTTAAAGTAGCAATTCCACACATTCTTTGTAAGAAATTTAAGACTGTTCTTTCTCCGCTTAAAATAGAACAAGCCTTTCCTGTAATTTCAGCAATCCTCTCTCCCTTTTTTACCCTTTTTCCTTCTTTAGCTAAAAGTTTAACTTTTGTTTGGGCATCTACTATTTTAAAACCCGTTTTTATTGTTTCTAATCCTGCTATTATCTGCTCTTCTTGAGCAATAATTTCTGAAATTACTTCAACTTCTTTGGAAATAGTTAGTTTTGTAGTTATGTCACCTCTTCCAATGTCCTCAGAAAGCTCTTTTTTAATTAAAGATTTAAGATAATTTTTATTTAGACTCACTTTTAATCTTCTTCTTGTGGTATTTTAGCCAAAGCTACTAATTTATCATCTGCATTTAATCTAATAACACGCACTCCCTTGGTATTCCTTCCCACTACAGGAATATCTTTAGCTCTGCAGCGAACTACCATACCTCCTTTGGTAATAAAAACTACTTCATCCTTATCTTCTACTTCACAAGAACTTATTATGCACCCATTACGAGAGCCAATTTGCATATTGATTATTCCCAAACCACCTCTATTTTGGATACGATACTCTTTTAGCGAAGTGCGCTTTCCATAACCATTTTCAGTTACTGTAAGTAAAGTTTCTTCTTCTCTTACAACTTCCATTCCCACCACATCATCCTTATTAGATACCCTTATTCCTCTTACTCCCATGGCAACTCTGGATAAGGTGCGTAATGAATCTTCCTTAAACCGAATAGCTTTTCCTTCTTTAGTTACTATTATAACTTCTTCATTTTTCTTGACTAATTTTACACTAATTAATTCATCATCCAGATTCAAATTAAGAGCAATTATTCCTCCTTGTCGAGGTCTGCTAAAAGCTTCTATCTTAACTTTTTTAGTTATTCCTTTTTTGGTAACCATAACAAAATAATCTCTTTGATTAAATCCTTCTATCTTGGTAAAAGCGGTTACCTTTTCTCCTTCATTCAATGACAATAGATTAATGATAGCTTTTCCTTTAGAATATCTTCCTGATTCAGGAATTTCATGCACTTTAAGCCAATACACTCTTCCTAAATTGGTAAAAAAGAGCATGTAGTCATGAGTAGAAGCGATAAAAAGATGTTCTACAAAGTCTTCTTCTTTGGTTTCCATACCAGCCACTCCTACTCCACCTCTTCTTTGGCTGCGATAGGTGTCAACTGACAATCTTTTAATATAATTAGTATGGGATACCGTAATAACCATCTCTTCCTCAGGTATTAAATCCTCTATCTTAAAATCTGTAATTTCTATACCAATTTCCGTGCGACGTTCATCGCCGTATTTTTCTTTAATTTCCAATAGTTCTTGTTTAATAATATCTAATACTTTTCGTTCGCTCATTAGAATAGACTTAAGATTATCAATAGTTTTGATAAGATTTAAATACTCATCATTTATTTTTTCTTGTTCTAAACTAGCTAATCTTTGAAGCTGCATTTCTAATACTGCCTGGGATTGTCTTTCGCTTAAGTTAAATTCGCTCATAAGCCGTCCCCTGGCTTCAGAAGTAGTTTTAGAACTCTTGATAGCATGTATCACAGCATCAATATTATTTAAAGCAATTTTAAGGCCATCTAGAATATGAGCCCTATTTTCAGCAATAGATAAATCATGTTTTGTTCTTCTAATTACTATTTCTTTACGATGCTCTATATAGTTTTCCAACACTTCTTTGAGGTTTAATATTCTAGGCTGGTTATCCACTAAGGCTAACATAATGACTCCAAAAGTAACCTGCATTTGGGTATGTTTATAAAGTTGATTTAAAATTATATTAGAATTTTCTCCTTTTTTGACTTCAATAACCACACGTAAACCATCTCGGTCTGATTCATCTCTAATATCTTGAATACCCTCAATTTTTTTATCCTTCACAAGATCAGCAATTTTAGAGATCAAGTTAGATTTATTTACCTGATAAGGTATTTCGTTAATAATAATGTTTTCTCTATTTGTTTTTAGCTTTTGGATGCTTGCTTTGGCTCTTATTAACAAAGAACCTCTCCCGGTCATATATGCTTCCCTAATGCCTTGAACGCCACAGATAGTTCCTCCCGTAGGAAAATCTGGACCAGGAATAGTTTCAATTAACTCTTCGATACCTATTTCTGGTTTATCAATTAAGGAAATCACCCCATTAATTACTTCTTTTAAATTATGAGGAGGAATATTAGTGGCCATTCCAACGGCAATACCAGAAGAACCATTAATCATAAGGTTAGGAATTTTAGAAGGGAGAACTAAGGGTTCTTCTAAGGTTTCATCAAAGTTTTTGGTAAAATCTACTGTATTCTTTTCTATATCTGAAAGCATCACTTCTGATAAAGGAGTCAGCTTTACTTCAGTATATCTCATAGCTGCAGGAGGATCTCCATCTATCGATCCAAAATTCCCCTGCCCATTAACCAAGCAATATCTACTAGAAAAATCCTGAGCCATTCTTACCATGGCATCATATACAGAAGCATCTCCATGAGGATGATATTTGCCTAACACTTCTCCTACAATACGAGCTGACTTTTTGAACGACTTATTATGAGCTATCCCCAGCTCATTCATAGCATATAGAATTCTTCTATGAACAGGTTTAAGCCCATCCCGGATATCAGGCAAAGCTCTTCCAACAATTACGCTCATAGCATAATCAATATAAGAATTTTTCATTTCATCTTCAATATACACGGGAATAATACGTTCGTTAGTCTTCATATTTCACCATTTTTCCTTAAATAACATTTAAGCTATTTTAAATAGCTAAAATTTATAAATATAACAAATAATTATACTATAGTAATACTTTATGGCTTTCGATAATTTCTGAACATTATCAATATAACTATCTTTATAAAGAAACAGCATAAAAAGGTGTTTTCTTCTCTTTCATAAGTTCTAAGATTTTGGGAGTTCGATCATAAGTTTTTGGTAATGTATTTTTAACAATAAAATTCTGGATTTTTTCGATAGGCAAAGTTTTCTGAAGAATAAATTCTTACCTCAAACTCTTCGTAATTATGATATGTAACTGTTAATCTATTAGACTTACTGCGAAATAAATCAGTTATTTTACAAAAATGCTATAATTCCTT
>JASEGW010000163.1 GCA_030017825.1 bacterium
AAGGAATTATAGCATTTTTGTAAAATAACTGATTTATTTCGCAGTAAGTCTATTGTTCTTCTTTACATTAGATAACGGTTATTTTTTAAAAGTCTAAATTTGCAATATTTACGCCAAAATGAAAAAAATATAATATTTATTATGAATTTATTAGTCTGCCCAATCAGTGAGAGAAATAATATAATCTTTAGAACCGTCCATGGCCCATCTATCTAATAAATTAGGGTCTTTTAGTTGTTGACCTCTCATTCTTGAAACTGATAAGTATTGAATTTCAATCTCATCCAAATGAGTAATATCTCCCCAGAGTTTTTCACACTGCATTATGGGATAGATATCTTCCTGGCCTGCTCCCCATCTTAATTTAACTTCTTTAATGGTAGCGTAGGTAGGTATTCTTCGTTCTATTTGACGAAGATTATTATGAACTTTTTCTTTAACAAGCTCGCAGTCAAGAGAGGTAATAAGATCACCTGTAGTTATATTGAAACATTTAAGAAGTGACTCTATAGTCACTATGGAGGTTAAGGTATTGTAAAACCTGAGCTTATATTCATCTTCTTCCCTGGGTAAAGCCATTCCTTCAACAAGTCTAAGTATTCCATCAACTTTTGCCAAGCCTCCACCAACATCTTCATATCGTCGAGGAGTTACTTCAAAACTTATGGTTTTGCCAGAATTAATATGCATTCCAATAACCAAAGGATCGAGCCAAGCTCCAAGAGTATCACCATTATGTATAAATAGATATTTTAAGTTTGGCTGCTCTATCAGCATTTGAGCCAAAGTGCCATTTCTTAACATATTTGGAATTTCATACCAATGTCCTGGTGGATAAAATCTCTGCTGAGGAATATTAGACTTATAGTCCTGGGCTTCTCCATTAGATTTTGCCCAAGTTATCAATGCTTCATGTAGGTCATCAATCACTTTTTGGACATTTTCGCTCATTACTTGTTGAGGCAGCTCTTCCCAAATAAATCTTAAATCCCGTTCCGTGGGATATAATTTTTGGCCAATAGCTTGGGCTTTAGATAGATAAACCGGGCCCTCATAGTTAAAATTATTAGTTCTCTCCAAATGCCTCTTTATTGCCTTATGAGTAAGAAAACTAGTAGTAAACACATGCTGAATTAACGGTCTTCCAATACAAGCTTTCCTTGTCTTTGCTAAATGAATTTCAGCAAAAGATCTATGAGAACCGGCAATTTTTACAAAAGGATTAATGGTCTTAACTACTCCTGCTCCCGAAGTCCAGCGGCTACCCAGTCCAGCAGCTAAGGTTACCACAGCTATCTCTCCACGGTTAAGTGCTTTTTGACCCAAGGCAATCTCTCTTTTAAATTCATCACGGTCATCATTCTCTTTGGGTATAAACAAAACATCCTGCTCGTTTACATCTTCTATCTTTGCTCTAAGAGGTAATCTATTACCTTTAACGCTAATCTTTCCTGAAATAATTTCTTTCCTCATTTCTTCGTGAGCTTCTCTGTCAAATCCATTTTCTAATTTTATTTCTTCAGCTTCTTCTTCCCACTGAGGATTTTCTCCTTTGATTGAAGATAATAGAGCTTCCACATCTGTCTTAAATACTGCCTTATAAGCCTCTTTTAATCCTGTAGCGGTTAAATTAAACCAAGATTTATTAGAAATATCTTTTTCTGTCAAGAAGTGCTCAATCTCCTTTTTAAGATTTTCTTTAGAAATATTCTTGCCTGACATTAGTAAATTCATCATCATAAACTTATAGTATTCATCAGGCATTAGGGCATCTCTATTACTTCTAATTTTTGCCGTTATGCCCCTATTATTAACCTCGAAATTATACACTACTGGTGATATGGCAAAAGGAAGGGCATCTTCATATTTTTCTTTTGTAGAAGCCATAATAATTGCAATTTCATTTAAAATTTCACTTTTTTTCTTAGGATTTACAATATAAGCCATTCCACCACCAGACATTCCACCCAACATCAAAAACCCCCAAAAATCTCCATCAAATTTCTCTAAGAGATGATTGTATACTTCTTCGGTAAAACTATTTGTCACCCAAGGAATTATAGGCTTAATGCACTGGTTCCAATTCTGGGTAGTAAGTTGACCCAATCTCTTTATATCACCATCTTTTATAGCCTGAACAACATTATCAAATATATCATATCCTTTATTTCTAGCCTTCCACTCTTTATTTAAACGAAGCAGATATTTTTCAGTAACCATTTCTAAGATTGGCCCTACATTTTGAGCCATTCCGCCATGAACCAGAATAATAGAAGAAGCTAATTTTTCATTTATATCTCCTGCACAATCTTCTTTTTTAATAAGTTTATGATTTGGCAAGAGGGTTCCTCTGCTTATTCCATATTCAGGATCATCTATCTTGGATAGTTGTCCGGTAATTACTTTAATACCTGGCCAAATACCACCAGAATCCTGCCAGCCACCACCAGAACCACCAAGCCATTCCCCAAGTATAGCCCTGGAAGCTACTAATCTCTTTTCTTCTTCTGACAAACACCCTTCAATATTTTTAGTCTGCCCACTAAAACGCATACAACAGGTTATTATGCAAGCTAAAAGACTGGTACTCACTGCTAAACGGGAACCTTTGGGTATACCATTAACTTTGGTTACTAGCTCAAATCCTCCAGGTTTCTCTAACAATTTCTCTAATATTATAGAAATTGTTATATTTTTATTACTCAAAGCTGGCGGTATTATTCCTGAGCTAACAATTCCTGCCTTTAATAATACTATGTGGTCATTAGCAAAATTAAATAGTTCTTCAAGATTATTGATATCTTTTGTTTCTCCAATATCTGTTGAAGTAATTCTAATTACCGGTTCATCAATCATGCGACAGTAACATTCTATAGGTGGACAAATTTGGACATCTCTTCCTCTTATGCCCAAATCTATAGAGATATTAGTTACTCTAGCTCCTTCAGGAAAATCCATGCCTAGAAAAAAAATATCTGACCAGCCACTATGACTAGGATCCATTCTAACAGCATTACATTCAAATAATATGGGATATAAGTCTTGGAAACCTTTTTGGGTAAAAATTTTATGGGCCCTAAGATTATATTTTTCAAGGGAATCAGTATTAAAAAGAACTCCATTTCCTTTGCTAGCTTCAATCGAGGCGTGAACTTGGTCAAGTAAATATTTAAAGGCAAGTTTTTGATAGGCATCTGCTAAAGCACTATATATAGCTTCATTATGCCCTTTTGTTCTCATGCAGTTAAGAAAAACATCTATAGATACTTCGAAATCCCTCTCTAAAGCATACTTTACTCCAATATAAGGTATATAACCTATCTTTTTTACATCATCTCTTCCTATTAAGTAAAAACGATACAAAGCAAATAAGATCAGAGAAGAACGAACTCGATGATAGAGATTACTTGTGTTTCTGCGAAATTCATCAAGTTTATTAGCTACTTCAATCAATTCATCTCGATTTAACGGAAATAACAGCTCTTCTAAAGTCCGATTACGTATTTCAGGTTCATTGTTGATAATGGTTTCTATAATGTCTAAAGAACTATATTTCTTCATATTAATAATTATTCCTTTATTTAAGTACTTAAGCATAGGTTTTCGGTATTTAATCTGGATATTTTAAATCCGAATCCCCGTTTTCACGAGGACAAGCATCGAAATCC
>JASEGW010000164.1 GCA_030017825.1 bacterium
GTATTAAAAAAACCCCATAGGATGTGGCAGCACCCTATGGGGTAACAGTGCAAACAAAAAATTATCTCCAATAAGAAGAATAAGCGTCTTTCTCATAGAGGCCTTTTTTGTCTACATATAGAATTATACCTTATTATTTAAAAAATGTAAAGGGAGAATTTATCCACTCGTCTCTTAAAAGAGAAGAAAAGATGAGTTGAATTCTACTCGAACAAAAAGGAGATTAGTTATGTCTTTTCAAAAGTCACTTCGAATCAATTTAGTATTTTTACTGTTATTTCTTATTATGCCAATAAGTCAAGTAGTTGCCTGTGGAATCCACTCCCTCTCCGGCCAAGTCTTCGAAGACATTGACGGTCAAGGAGATGCTTTTGAGGCAGGGGACCAAGGAAAAAATAATGTTACCGTAAAGCTTCTAAATTCCAGTGGAACTGTCTTGGCTACTACTACAACAAATGCTAATGGAAATTATACATTTTCTCAATTAGAGAATGGTACTTACTATGTAGTAGTTAATTCTAAAGAAATATCTCCTAAAGCTGGCTATAATAGTAGCTATGTGTTAAGTAATGTCTGGGCCGAACAAACATATCAATCAGATGTTGAAGCTACGGGATCTAAGTTTGGTGGTCAAAATCCTGCAATATCTGATGACTTTACCAATGGTAACTATCAACATAAAGCCAAAGCTATAATAAATGGAAATAGTCTTACAAGCATTAACTTTGGTTTTAACTTTGAGGTAATAGTAAATATAAATGATTCTAATCAAGGTTCTCTTAGGCAGTTTATCAAGAATGGAAATGCTCTTGTTGGAGCAAATACCAGTATCTTTAAAATATCTGGAACAATAAATATTACTACTGATGAATCTGGACAAGGAATACTTCCTACAGTAGTTGATGACAATCTTACCATAGATGCTTCTAATCAATGGGGAAAAGGTCCTTATGCTGACGGACCAGGGATTAAAGTAGTAGGACCAAACACTTTTTACGATGAATTAATATACATTATAGGTGCTGATAACATTATTTTAAGAGGTATTCACTGGAAGTCAAGCGGAAACAACCAAGATGATGTAATTGCTTTTAAGGATAGTTCGAATAATATAGTGGGAGGTGATCCCGATACCCAGCCTCATTATATTAACTATATTACAGGAGGAAGTAAAGGTGCCGAAGGTATAGAATGTATAAACTTTGATAATAGCACCATAATAGGAAACTATATTGGGGTGCTTCCAGACGGAACAGTTGATGGTAATGATGTAGCTGGTATAGGATTGGTTGATGGTTCATGCAATAACTTAATTAAGAGGAATATAATTGCCTATAATGGCTATGGTGCTAACCATGGTAGCGGTATATATATCGGAAGGTATCAAAGTGAAAGTATTAATGATAAAAATACCATATCTCAGAATTCTATCTATAGCAATACAGGAAGTAATGGCTTAGGAATTGATCTTTTGCTTAACCTATCTAATAACTATGGAGTAACATTAAATGATGGAGCCTATGATAATAGTTATGGCAACAAAGCCATGGACTTCCCTGTAATCACCAAAGCTACTCTAAAAAATAATACTCTTCACTTAGAAGGATATATTGGTTCTGCTCCTAATCAAACTCTCTTTGGTAATTCTACAGTGGAAATATTCATTTCTGATAATGACGCAAGTGGTTATGGAGAAGGAAAAACCTATTTAGGAACTTTTACTGCCGATGCCAATGCTAATTTTAATACAGATATTACCATAGCAAATCTTAAAGTAGGAGATAAGGTTACCTCTACCGCCACTGATAAAGATGGTAATACTTCAGAGTTTTCAGGGAATGTAACGGTTACTCAAGGTAATAACCCACCTGAACCATTTTCGCTTATCTCTCCAACAAATAACAGCACCGTAGCTACCCTCAAACCAACTTTTGACTGGGAAGATGCTATAGATAAAGATGGAGATACAGTAACTTATACCCTATGGTATGACCTAAAGAGCGACTTTTCTACCAAGACAGAAGTGCCAAATTTACCAAATAGCACCTATACTCCAACTACATCTTTACAAGAAGATACTACTTATTACTGGAAAGTAAAAGCAGTTGACAGCAAAGGCGCGATAACATGGAGCAAGGAGCTTGATTGGAAATTTAAGACACCAAAACCAAATGTTCCTCCTACTATTACTATAATAGAACCAAAAGATAAAGTAATAATTTGCACTGGAGAATTTACCATTGAATGGACTGATGAAGATCCCGATGATAATGCAGACATTAACTTATACTGGGATAAAGATACCAATATAGGAAACAACACAGAAAGCACCAAAGGAAAAGAGTGGGGAGTAATAGCAACTGGTCTAAAGGAAGATCCAGATGGATGTGCTGATAAATATAAATATAATGCCAGTAAAGTTCCTGTCTGGTGTCCATGGGAACGCTACTTTTATATACTGGCCACTATAAGTGATGGAGTAAATAACCCTAACCATGATTACAACAAAAGTTCTATTAACGCTGTTAATAATATTCTAAAACAAGAAGTTGAATCTTCTAAAATGTATTCTTATAGTGGAAGAATAACAGTTTTTACCAAAGCTACTACAGGAGGCGAAGCGGTAAGTACTAAAGGAGCAAAAATTGTAATTTCTCCAGGGACATTTTCTAAGGATGTTATACTAACTGTGGATGCAAGTCCTGAAAATATTTCCATAACTGCTGCTAATATGAAACTCATAAGAAATAGTTCTCTATGTCAAAGCCCAGCTTTAAAAGCTACTACCCATAAATTTATTGCTCGTGCTTGGAGCGGAGAATTTTTATCAATTAAAAGCAGCGAAGAAACTGAGAGTATAGATTCATATATAGCCTCAGTGTCAAATGCAAAATATTTTAAAATTACTCTTCCTTATAACAAGGAAGTTAAGGAACAACTAAGAACAAAAGAAAACAATCTCTATATCTTCTATCTAAATGAAGGAGAAGGAAAATGGGAAGTAGTTAAGAACAATAGATATGTAGATGAGAAGAATATGAGGGTAAGTGTTGATGTAGATAAATTTGGCATCTACACAATTATAGAAAAATATAGCCAAGGAATAGACATAGGACATTATCCTACTCCAGCTAAATATCCTAACGATACAAAGATAATCTTCGTAAACATTCTTAATGGAAAAGAAATAAAAATTTACAATAAAGTAGGAGAGTTAGTAAGAACTATAAAAGAACGATCTCATGAAATAACTGGAGCTACAGGAGAAAGAGTATGGGACATGAAGAATGATTCTGGAAATATAGTAGCTTCTGATGTTTACTTCTATATAGCAGAAAAAGTAGATGGAGGTAAACATATAGGGAAAATGATGGTTATTAAGTAGGAAGGCAGAGTGCAGGAGAAAGAAGATAAGAGGAAGAAGGAAACAAACCAATTTCTAAGCCTACACTGGAATTTAGTTTGTTTAAAAACTAATTCATTGAAAATTATAACTATTCAGCAATATTCAATGTAACAACATATTTCCTTAGTGCGAAGAAATACTTTAGATTTATGCTGAATAGTTACTGAAAATTTAATAAGAATTGAAATTAGAAATTAAAACTAAAAAGGAAGGTAATGCAATGAAACCTAAAATAATGTTAACCATATTTATACT
>JASEGW010000165.1 GCA_030017825.1 bacterium
AAATATAACATTTTCATTTAGTAATAAACTATAACATTTTGAAATAGTAACATCAAACAACTAAAAATCTGTTGACAATTTAGGTCAAGTTTATCTATAATGTTATTTCTATCTTATAATTATCTCTTGAAGGGGGGGTTATGACCTTAAAACCATTGGGTAAATCAATTAAAGATTATGATAAAGTGGTTACTACTACCTGTAGCAATCAATGCGAGTCAGCTTGTGGAATGTTAATTTATGTAAAAGAAGGTAAGGTTGTAGATATTTGGGGAGATCCAGAATCTCCTAATAATCAAGGGGCATTATGCCCAAAAGGAACAGGGGCTTTTCAACATATTTATAATCCTTTAAGAGTAAAGTATCCTATGATTCGTAAAACTTTGAGAGATGAATTTCAAAGAGTTCCTTGGGATGATGCCTTAGATTTTACATCTGAGAGGCTCCTAAAGTTAAAAGAGAAATATGGTGCAGAAGCTTTAATGATCCATAGAACCGGTCGCTCTGATATGATGTGGAAGTCTGGAGCAGCTCGTTTTGGAAGAATCTTTGGGACTCCTAATGTAGTAGGACAAGGACCTATTTGTTGTGAAAGTCCTGGGGTAACAGGTAACTATGTTTTTGGAGCCAAGGAACTTCTTCGTCTTATGAATCCTTCTATGGATTGGGTAAATTCAAAATGTATCTTGGTAGCTGGTTCTCATATGGCTGCTAACGAAGTAACTACCATAAGGCATATATTAGATGCTCAGGAAAGAGGAGCTAAGGTTATATGGATAGACCCTCGCTTTAATTCTTCAATGGCTAAAGCAGATATTGCTATCAGACTTAGACCTAATACTGATGCAGCATTAGTTATGGGAATGATTAATGTAATTTTAAATGAAGATTTATACAATCATGATTTTGTTGAAAAATGGGTATTAGGGCTTGATGAATGGCGTCCTTTAATAGATAAGATGACTCCAGAGAGAGCAGCGAATATTACCTGGGTTCCCAAAGAAACTATTATTGAAGCAGCAAGAACTTTTGCTACCAATACTCCTGCGAGCATGACAGGTAATTTAGGCACTGCTCAAACTTATAATTCTATAAATATTAATCGTTGCTATATGATTTTATTAGCTTTGACTGGAAGCGTTGGTGTACGGGGAGGAGGTTGGAATTGGTTGCATAACTGTCGACCTCCAATGAGCGCTGGAAAAGATTTAGCTAAGTTGCCTCCAATTAAAGCGCCAGCAATTTCAGATAAATTAGTTGGTTGGGCAGATATATCTGCAGCTAATTTTCCAAATGCTATATTTACCCAAAAACCATATCCGGTTAGAGGAGTATGGTGGAATGGAAATATGTTAGCGCAGATGCCATTTACCCAGAAGTATGCTGCTGCTTTTATAAAGAATGTGGATATTGCTATACATAATTCTTTTCATCCAAACTTTACACAACATCATGCTCATGTTTCTTTTCCAATTACTTCTTGGGTAGAAAGAGAAGGCATAGCCCATCATGGTAATAATAGACTATGTAGTTGGTTTAATCAATGCATAGAGCCTAATTGGGAATGTAGAAGTGATGCTGATGTAGTAGCTGGTATTGCTGATCGTATTTTTGGCAAAGAAGAAGGCTTGAAATGGTTTCCATGGAGAAAGAAAGATAATCCAGAATTAATAGATTTAGCTGCTATGACTGATTGGATACAACAACAAGAAACCTTTACTTATGGATGTATAAAGAAAACTTGTGACCCTGCTACTAACCCTAAAGGTGGAGTTATGTGGCCTGCTTTTACCGAAGAAGAGGCTATGAAGTATGAATTTGCAGATGCCAAAGTTAGAGGAAAATGGATTATGTATCAAGATGAGCCATATCCAGAATCAGATAAAAGATTTCCTACTCCTTCGGGAAAGATAGAGATTACTTCCAAGCCTTTGGAAGATATTGGATGGGATTATCTTCCTCAGCATAGAGAATCTTATCCTACTCAGGTAAGTAGTCCAGAGGATTTTAAAGAGCATCCTATTGTTCTCTGTACAGGAAGACTTGTTTCTAGTTTTCATGAGATGGGGCATTGGTGGCCATGGTGTGATGAATTAGAACCAGATCGGTTTATTGTTATACATCCTAAACTTGCTGAAGTTTTAGGAATTGAAGATGGAGACTATGTAAAATTAGAAAGTTTTAGGAGTGAAATAGATGGATATGCTTGGGTAAGCGAAGAAACTGACCCAAGGCAAGTTTGGGTTCCTTGTAGCACAGATGAATATCAACCTTTTGTTCCAGGGGTAACTAATCGTAATGTAAGTTGGTTGGTGGATGATATTATTACTGATCCAGTTTATAATCAAGCTCAATTTAAAGCTCAGTTAGTTCTTGTATGGAAAAAAGGTACTGACAAGAAAGAAGCTTTAAAGAAAACACATGAATTCTTAAAGCAGTTTCCTGGATATCCCGTAGATTTAGAAAGTGAATTAGGAGCATATACCAATGGAGTAGCTTTAAAAAATGCTCCAATTTGGGATAAGAAAAAGAAGAAGGTAGTTTATAATGGCGAGGTGGCCGAAGATGGAAATGTACTACCTTTTACTGAAGATTAATTATAATAACTAAAGGAGGATATACCGTGGCTGAATGTTTATCTAAAGCAGAAGATGGTTTTGCAGAAAAAAGTGTTTCTATAGAAGGAAGAGGGGCTAGAGTAACTTTACGGGGTTCTTCTAATAGATGGAATATGATTCATGATCAAAAAAGATGTATAGCTTGTTATTCATGTGAAGTAAGTTGTAAAATGGAACACAATGTGCCTGTTGGTCCAAGATTATGTCGTATTATTCAAGTAGGTCCAAAAGTAATTGGAGGAAAACTAAAAACAGTTTTTGTGGCTATGCGCTGTAATCATTGCGAAAAACCTTCTTGTGTATCAGTATGCCCTTCAGGTGCTATGCAAAAACGCACAGATGGTATAGTGTTTGTGGATGAAGATGCATGTTTGGGTTGTAAAGCTTGTATTGAAGCGTGTCCTATTGGTGCTCCCCAGCTTAATCCTCGCACTGGAAAAATAATAAAATGTAATTATTGTATGGATAGGGTGGATCAAGGACTATGGCCTGCATGCGCTACAAAATGTGCTACTAAAGCTTTATATTTTGGCGATATAAATGAAATGTCTACTATAGCTAGAGAAAGACATGCTAAAAAGATTGCTGAGATATTAGAAAGTCAAGAAGAAGGAGCTAAAGTCTTAAGATAAAAGAAAGGAGAATTTTGTATGGTTGGCACAAAAGTATCTATGCCTATAAGGGTTGATTATATGAATAAGGACTATGACAAAGCATTTGATTTGTTGATGGAAAATAAGATAAATATAATTTATAAAACAGTAGCTTCAGTAGAACCATATCATGCTACAATTCATTTGAGTCCTGAAGATAGTGAAAAAGCAAAAAAGATTCTAAATGATGCGGGCATAAAATGGAGCGAACCAGTTCCATTTTATTAGTATCTAATTATCTATAAATGATTTGAAAAATAAGGAGAAGGTTATCCTCTCCTTATTTTTTTATTATAATTATGAAAAAAAGTAACTGTTCAGCAATGTTCAATGTAACAACATATTTCCTTAATGCGAAGTTTAAAAATTAA
>JASEGW010000166.1 GCA_030017825.1 bacterium
GTAAAGGAATTATAGCATTTTTGTAAAATAACTGATTTATTTCGCAGTAAGTCTAGTATACTATAATACCTAATTATTTTTGCATGGGGAGGGAGTTTAAAGCCCAGCTTAATAATCTTAAAAAGAATTAAGATACTCTTTGTAGCCCTTATAGTTTCTCTTTATCTCCTCCATGTTATCTCCACCAAATTTTTCTAAGAAGGCCTTGGTTAGTTCTATCACTACCATAGACCAACCTACTACAGAAACAGCTGGCAAAACACATATATCAGATCTTTCATAAGAAGATCTATGTTCTTCTTTGCTTATAATATTCACTGAAGATAGTCCTCTATTTAAGGTTGGTATAGGTTTCATGGCAGCTCTTAATATAATATCTTCTCCGTTGGAAATTCCTCCTTCAATTCCTCCGGCATTATTAGTTTCTCGATAAAATTTTCGTTTCTCATTATAATGTATTTCATCATGCACCATTGAGCCAAATTTATTAGCCGCTTCAAAGCCCATACCAATTTCTACACCTTTAATTCCTGGTATACTCATCAAAGCTTTAGCCAAATTAGCATTTAACCTCTTGTCCCATTGGGTATAACTTCCTAATCCTACAGGTATATTTTTAGCTTTTACTTCAAAAACACCTCCCAATGTATCTCCATCCTCCATGGCTTCTTTAATCCTTGCTATCATCATCTCTTCAACCTTTTTATCTAAGCAGCGCAACTTTGAGGTATTTAATCTATTTTTAATATCATCTATATTTAAATCTTTATCCATATCTGCAGAGATTCCTCCAATTTTAACAACATAACTTACCACATCCATTCCAAACTCAGCTAATAATTGGGATAAAAGTGATCCTACGGCTACTCGAGCTGCTGTTTCTCGAGCACTTGCTCTCTCCAATATATTTCGTAAATCCTTTTGATTATATTTTATGGCGCCTGGCAAATCAGCATGTCCTGGACGAGGATTTAGTACTTTTTTCTCGCTTGCTATTTCATAATTAATCCCTTTCAAATCAGGAGACATAACTTCTTTCCAATTTTCCCAATCCCTATTTTCAATTACCATGGAAATAGGACTGCCTAAAGTTACTCCAGCTCTAATTCCCGAAGTAAAGACAACTTCATCCCTTTCAATCTTCATCCTCTCTCCGCGACCAAAACCTTTTTGCCTTTCGCTCAGCATTTTATTAATTATATTTTTATCTACGATTAGACCAGCTGGAACCCCTTCTACAATAATCGATAATTGTCTGCCATGCGACTCGCCAGCAGTTAAAAAATTAATCATATTTTACCACCTGTAATATAAATACCAATCCAGTATCCTCTTTCCAAAAAGCAAAGAAATTATAGCTCCTAAGGACATAAAAGGACCAAATGCAATATAATCACTCTTCTTCTTCTTTAATAATATCAAGATTCCACTTATCACACTTCCTACTATACATGCTAAAAATATGGAAAGAAGAGTCATTTTCCAACCTAAGTAAACTCCAATTAATGCTCCTAGTTTAACATCTCCTCCACCCATTCCATCTTGACCATAAAATAACTTTCCTAATAGAATAAATAGATAAATTATACCTCCTCCTATAAAAAAACCTAAAACTGTCTGACCCAATGAATTATACATAGCTTGTAACACTATCCCTATTATTATTACCGGATAGGTAATCTTGTCATGTATCAATAAATAATCAATATCAATAAAAGTAACTACAATCAGAACGCTTACAAAGAATAAATTCATCAACATCCTGTATATACTTAAATCAAACCATAAGTTATGCCAAATTAACAAAAACATAATAGCTGTTATTGCCTCTACTAATGGATAGCGAATTGAGATACTTTCTTTACAATTACTACACTTACCTCTTAAAATAATATAACTAATTATAGGTATATTTTCCCATGACTTAATAGCAGTTTTACATTTTGGGCAAAATGACCTAGGAAGTACTATTGATAATTTTTTAGGTATCCTATAAATACAAACATTTAAAAAACTACCAATTATTAATCCAAAAATCGCTACTAAAATATATTCTGAAACAATCAAGTTAGAGCTCCTTTGGTAGTATATTTTTTAACTATTTTTCTAAAGCTACTCCAACATTCTTCTTCTCCACTATTCCAATTCTTTGCTTAATGCTTTTCTCATGATTTCTATAGGAGCATCTCTTTCGGTCCAAATATTAAAACTCTTTGCACCTTGATAAAGTAACATTTCTAGTCCATTTATAGCTTTTAATTTTAACCTTCTTGCCTCTTTTAAAAGTAAAGTTTCTTGAGGGGTATATATCAAATCATATATAATTTGATCTTCTCTTAAATATTTAACATCTATCAATAAGGGATCCTCTTTTTTCATACCCACAGGAGTTGCATTAACAATAATATCAGCATTACTTATCTTTTTGCCAATCTTTACATCTTCTATTCTTATAGCTACACTTTTGCAATCAATGTTTTTTTCTAAATAATCACTCAAATCCATAGCTTTTTTTTTAAATTTATCAACAATAACAATTTCAGACACTTCTTCTAACGCCAAAGATAAAGCTACGGCTTTAGCAGCTCCTCCTGCACCTAACATAAATACTTTCTTGCCCTTAAGGAAAATTCCTATCTGTTTTTTTAAGGATTCAATAAAGCCAAAACCATCTGTATTATACCCATATAATTTACCCTCTATATTTTTTATAGTATTTACCGCTCCTATTAATCTTGCCTCCTTAGATATCTCATCTAAATAGTCCATAATTACTTCTTTATAAGGAATGGTAACATTTGCTCCAGCAAATTTAATTGCTTTTAACCCTTCCATAGCTTTTCTTAAATCATTACTTTCAGCTGGAAAAACTAAATATACATAATCCAAGCCTAATTGTTTAAAAGCAGCATTGTGCATAATAGGTGAAAGGCTATAAGTTGCTGGATATCCAATTAAGCCTAAAATTTTAGTTTTTGCAGTAATCATCTATCCGTCCACATATTTCCCTGATGTTTTGCTTCAACATAAATACCATCCGCTATCATTTCTTTTATCTCTTTTTTTATATTGGGGTGTATCTCTATCTTTTCTATCTCTTCTAATCCTAAAAACTTACAATCTTGCAATATACTACTTCTTCCAACTTTAAGTTCTCCTCCTAATATTTCTCCTAAAAAGTATATATTTATAACATGCCGATGTTTATCTGGTGAAATAGATTCGTTAATCATCAATATTCGTTTTATCCTTATTTGCAAGTTTGTCTCTTCCCAAACATCCTCCTGAGCACTTTCTACAATACTTTTTCCACACTTAACACTTCCTCCTGGTAAAAGCCAATCTGAGTTTCTACTATCCTTAGACTTTAGTAACAATAATTTATTTTCTCTTATTATAACTACCATAATTCTTACATTTGGTTGCTCCATCTATACTCCTTCTAAAAAATATAAAATCATTAAGAATAAGAAAGGGTTTTTATGTAAGCTCGTACCTTGAAAAACAAAGATTTTATTCTATTAATAAGCCTAATTTTACTTAGTCTATCTTTTCCAAAACTAAACCTAACAACTAAGTACCCATGCAAAAATAATTAGGTATTGTAGCACACTAAAGTAAAATTCGAG
>JASEGW010000167.1 GCA_030017825.1 bacterium
CCTCCTTTTTAAAAGAAGATTATAGCATGTATTAATAGGACATTTTTATTTTGCTCAAATAGGACATTATCATTTTGCTGTTACAGAATAATTAAATAAAAGTGATTATTTTTACAGTTTCCTATGCTCCATAAAATAAATTAGCTCTATTCTAATTAGTCAATTTTTACATAATAATGATATCTGAAATCAAAAGGTATTCTTTCTAATAAGCAATCTACAAAGTCTAAACCATATTTATTTAAAAAATAATATATATTTAAACATCTCTCCTGAAGGCAATTTTTAGGAAATAAATTATCTTTAAGGCGATTAATCTGTTTATAAATAATTTCAGCATCTTTCTTTTTATGCTTTATTACTGATTTCTCAAAATCATCAAAAGATAGTTTTATCTGATAATTTAATTTCTTAAAAACACTTAACAAGTTCTGGTCAATATCTAAAATATGTTTTTTAATGCCTTCTAAAGATCCAATTGTTTTATTTTTTAATCTGCCTATTTCTTCTAATCGATGCCTCTTCTTAACTATCTTCTTTACTAATACATCTTGCTCAGATTTTAATTCAAAAGGATGTAGATTATATTTATTTAATATTTTATAAATCCTTTCTTCAATTAAAGTTGCTGAATTTCGCGGAATTATATAAGGCATTCTTATATTAAATGTTTTATAAATATCTTTTAACTGAGCTGAATAAGCTACCTCTCCAGGGCCGCAAACACAACCAACTACAGGTAAAAGTAAGCTTTGAGCCAAAGTGCGTAAAACCACATTTACATAAAAGCTCTCTGGTCTATCTTCTAAATATTTTAATAACTCTTTCTGGTTAAATCTCTCCTCTCCCACTAAAAAATAATTATGATGATAACTAACCTTACATCTTCTATCATCTCTTAAGATATAAAAATTACATAAATGGCTCAATTTATGTATCTTAGGAGTATATCCATCTATCTTTAATTGTTTTCCTGTTTTATCTAATAACCTTGTAGAGCAAGTTGGATTTTCTATCTCTTTTTTAAGCAGAGGCTTGAGCAGCTCTTTTACCTTTTTTTCGTTAGGGTCAATTATTATTAGCCCATACTTGCTAAATAGCCTCAATATTAATGCTGAAAACCATTGAGAATAATAAGTAGCTTTTTCTCTACTATCTGTTATAGTAAAGATTACCTCTTCTTTAAATTTAGTATCAGCTAAGCTATCTTTAAGTTCTTCAATAAACTCTGTAATACACAGATTATCTAAGCTTATTTTTCCAAAGGGAATATTTTTGATATCTTTTTTTGCCCTTATCTTTATTATTTTTAATAAATTTTCTTTATTTATTAAGCAAACTTGATTTACTTCCTCCCAATCATCGTCATCAGAAGCATTCCAGAAAACTGGAATTACTTCTCTCTTCAATTTTTTAGATAAATCCTTAGCATATTTTATAGTATCAATAATTTTATAGATAATATAAATAGAGCCAGCAACTAATACTGGCTGCTGGCCTGTTATTACCACACAAGTATCTTTCTCTTTCAACTTTTCAATATTTTCTAAGGTTTTTCTTTCTGCTCCACAATCTTGATTATACTTTTTTAATGTATTTATTAATTCTCTTGAAATTGCCTTGTTATCTTCAAAGTCTATCTTATCTTTAAAATACTTTTTTATCTCTTTTTGGTCGTTAATATAATCAATAAATATCTTATCCTTTCTATCTAATGTCTTTTGCCTCTCTATTTTTTTAAACATTTAATTTATAAATAATTATAATCTTTGGTGCGCCTGAGAGGATTCGAACCTCCGGCACGCGGTTTAGGAAACCGCTGCTCTATCCTACTGAGCTACAGGCGCATTCTATCTTCCGCCTCTTGCACCCTCTCTCTCTTTTTCTAATCTTTATGTCCAAATCTATCTTCTGTTTTCTGACTTCTAACACCTAATGACTGAACACTTTTATTATGTTATCTAATTTATCATTCCATGTCAATAAAGAAATATAATTAAGAGGATTTTATTGATATATTACTATATTTGGCCAAAATTGCAGAATAAAAACTCTAATGGTTTTGAGGTTTGTGACTGTAATCATTAAAATGATGTAACTTATTGGCAAGGAAATTGATTGACAACTCTGGTTTTATAGAATATATTTCGGTTTATGGGTAGGGTGAAAAATATACCTTTAGTTAAGTTGATTTGTGGAATGATTTCAAATAAAGAGGAATTATTTGAAGAATTAATTTTTAGCTTAATTGGTTATTTTGGAGAAATAGATTTTAAGAGTGAAATATTTGTATTTGATAAAACTAATTATTACGAAAAGGAGATGGGAGAGGGCCTCTTACGGCAATTTATTAGCTTTCAAAAACTTATTAATAGGGAGAAATTAGCTGAAATTAAAGAAATTACCAATGAATTAGAGAAAAAGTACTCTAGTGGTGGTTCAAGAGAGATAAATTTAGACCCTGGTTACCTTGCTTATGCTAATTTAGTTTTAGCTTCTACAAAGGATTTTTATCATCGGGTTTATATTGGTAGAGGTATATTTGCTGAGGTAACTTTCTATTATGCCAAGAAAAAATATAATTTCTTACCATGGACTTACCCAGATTATAAAACTCAGGAATATTTAGATGCTTTTTTAGAGATGAGAAAAATATATGGTGAGCAGATAAGAGGCAAAAAGGAAGAAAATAAGGAACATATTTTTATGTCGAACTCAGGTTGTAATGGGTAGAAATTGAAAAACTTTGTGTTTTTGTGTGAGAAAAAAATACAGAATTGGGGAGAGAAATAAGTAGAAATTGGTAGTAAATTACTCGTTACAGCATTTAACGATTGAGAATTGAGTATAAAAGGAGAAAATATGCTTGAAACAGAAAAGAATTATCAAAGTTTAAAGGAGTATGTTGAAAGTATAAGTATACCCATATTTGGAGTAGCCAACATTGAAAAATTATCTAAAAAAGTAGAGTGGATACCTGAGGCTACTCAAGGTTTTAAGCATGCTATCTCCATAGCTATACCTTTATCTTCAACGATAATAGACAAGATTATTGATCGCCCTGATCGTCTTTATCTTCATCATTACCGCACGGCAAATATGTTTTTAGACCAAGCTGGATTTAAAATAACTACCTTTATTCAAGAACAAGGACATGATGCTCTTCCAATTCCTGCCTCTATAATTATTGATTGGAGAAAACAGATTGGACATTTGAATCATCGAGTTGTAGCTCAAGAAGCAGGGCTGGGCTGGATTGGCAAAAATCGTCTACTGATTCACCCTAAATATCGAGCCAAGGTAAGATTGGTTACTATTTTAACTAACATGCCTTTAGTTGCAAATGATGAGTTTATAGAAAGTAAATGCGAAGGTTGCAATAAGTGCATGCAGGCTTGTCCAGTAAATGCTATAAAGGATAAAATTGTAGATTTTGACATAAAAGCTTGCCTGACAAAACTACAAGATTTTTCCAAAAGTGAAAACTTAGGGCACTACATTTGTGGCCTTTGTATTAAAGCTTGTAAATAAATTTAAAAATGAAATTGTTAGGGAGAGAAGTAAGTACCCATGCAAAAATAATTAGGTATTGTAGCACACTTAAGGATTTAGATAT
>JASEGW010000168.1 GCA_030017825.1 bacterium
TCGGATTTAAAATATCCAGATTAAATACCGAAAAACTTATGCTTAAGTACTTATATAAGAATATATTTTTTTATTTTAGGTTTATGTTGAATAGTTACTAATTTAGAAAGAAGGAATAATAAGTTATTTTTTATGAAAAACATAGTGCTTTTTGGTTTTATGGGAACAGGTAAATCAAGTATTGGTAAGATTTTAGCTGAAAGGTTAGATATGTCTTTTCTGGAGATGGATGAAATTATCGAAAAAGAGAATAAGATGACCATTAGTGATATTTTTGAAAAATATGGAGAGGCTTATTTTAGAGAATTAGAGAAAGATTTAATAGAAAGAATATCAAAAAATAATTCTTGTGTTATTTCTACTGGTGGAGGAGTAGTTTTAAATGAAGAAAATGTAGAGTTACTTCAAAAGAATGGTATTCTTATCTCTTTAATGGCCAAGGAGGAAGTAATATACAAAAGAGTAAAAAATGAAACTCATCGCCCACTTTTGAAAACAAAAAATGGTTTACAAAAAATAAGAGAAATATTAAACCATAGAAGGCCATTTTATGAAAAAGCAGGGTTTTGTATAGATACCTCGAATATGTCAAAAAACGAAGTAGTTGAAAAGATAATAGAATATGCAGAAAGGCAAATATATGAAAATAGTAAAGGTATTTTTAGGAGATAGAAGTTATAGTATATATATTAAAGCTGATATTTTAAGAGAAGCTGGAAAATATATAAAAGAATTAAATTTGAGTAATAGAGTTTTGATAATAACCAACCCTACAGTAGGAGGATATTATCTCAATGAGCTAATAAAGTACTTGAAGGAATATGACTTAATACCTTGTATAGCAGAAGTACCTGATGGAGAAGAATACAAGTCGCTTGAATATGCTAGTTATCTCTACGATAAAATGATTAGTTTTAAATTGGATAGGAATACCCCAGTAATAGCTTTTGGGGGAGGAGTAATTGGTGATTTAGCTGGCTTTGTAACGGCTACTTTTATGCGAGGATTGCCTTTAATTCAGATTCCTACAACATTGTTATCTCAGGTAGATAGTAGCGTAGGAGGAAAAGTTGCTGTAAATCATCCTAAATCGAAAAATATGATAGGTTCATTTTATCAGCCTAAAATGGTATTAATTGATGTAAATTTGCTTCGAACCTTACCAGGAAGAGAGCTAAAATCTGGATTAAGCGAAGTGATCAAATATGGAGTAATTAAAGATAAATCCTTGTTCGATTATTTAAAAGAAAACATATCGAAGATAAAAGAGTTAAATAGAGAATGTTTAGAAGAAATAATAGCCAGATCGTGTAAGATAAAGGCAGATATTGTATCTCGAGATGAAAGGGAAGCCGGAGTTAGGGCTATTTTAAATTATGGGCATACTGTGGGCCATGCTTTAGAGTCTATTACTAAATATGATAAATATCGCCATGGAGAAGCTATAGCTGTGGGAATGATAGTAGAATCTAATATGGCTGTGGAAATGAATTTATTTGACAAGAATGGTGTTGTTGAGCAGGAAGATTTATTTAAGGAGACTGGTTTAAAGATAAATTTTAGAAATATTGAGGTAGGTTCAATAATAAAAGCAATGTGGTTAGATAAAAAGGTGCTTGAGGAAAAACTTAGATTTGTCTTGCCAGTAGAAATAGGCAGTGTTATAATAAAAGAGTGTATAGATGAGGAGATTATTAAAAAAGCTATAAAAATGCAAGAGGAAAAAGATGATTAGTATATTAATCATAAATGGTCCTAATTTAAATACCTTAGGGAAAAGAGAGCCTTCTATTTATGGGAACCTTACTTTAGAGGAAATAAATCGGAATATGGTTAAATATGGAGAAAAAATATGCAAGAAAAATATTAAATTTGATTTTTTTCAAAGCAACCATGAAGGAGCAATAGTTGATAAGATCAATCAAGCTGAATGTGATGTTATAATAATTAATGCTGCAGCTTTTACTCACACTAGTATTTCTATAAGAGATGCTATTTTATCCTGCAAAATACCCACCATTGAAGTTCATATCTCAAATATCTATAAGCGAGAAGAGTTTAGAAAGCATTCTATGATAAGCGAAGTTTGTTTGGGACAAATTAGTGGATTTGGAAGCAATGGTTATATCTTAGCTGTCCAAGCTTCAGTAAATATTGCTCAGAGCAAAAGTAATTCATAGAAGGCTAATTTAAAAAATAATAGAGAAAATATGCAAGAAAAAACTGTCCAGTGCATAGAAATAGTTAAAGATAAGCTTATTTTTAAAAAAGTAGAAGCTTTTTTAATTACTAATTCCGTAAATGTAAAGTATTTGACTAGTTTTACCGGTTCTTATGGAATGGTTTTCTTTAATGGGAAAGATCAATATTTTATTACTGATTCTCGATATATATTACAGGCAAGAAAAGAGATAAGCAATTATAAAATAATAAGGCAAGAAGATCCTCTACCAGAAACGATTAAAAGTCTACTGGACTCCACAGAAATAAAATGCTTGGGAATAGAAGAGGAAAAGCTATCTTATAAGAATTGTAAATTGTTGAAAGAAAAGCTAAAAGGCATAAGTTTGGTAGACTTAGAAAAAATAATAGAAGAGATTAGGCTTAAAAAGAATGAAGAGGAGATAAGAAGAATAAAGAAAGCTTGCCGGGAAATACAGTTAGCTATAAATGAAGTACTAAAGTTTATCAAAGAGGATGTATTGGAAGTAGAAATTGCTGCAGAAATTGAATACTTTTTAAAGAAAAGAGGAACAGGTGTTGCTTTTGATATAATTGTAGCTTCTGGGGTAAGGTCTTCCTTTCCTCATGCTTTAGCTTCTAATCGAAAAATAAAGAATAATGATTTATTGTTAATTGATGCTGGAGCTTGTGTTGAGGGATATCATTCTGATATTACCAGAACCATAATTTTGGGAAATATCAGCAAAAAGAAGAAAGAGATATACGATGTAGTGAAAGATGCTCAAGAATATGCTTTAAGCATAATAAAAGTAGGGGTCAGATGTAATGAGTTGGATAAAAAAGTGAGGGAATACATAGAAAGTAGAGGGTATGGCAAGTATTTTGTCCATAATTTAGGACATGGAGTAGGGTTGGAAGTTCATGAAGAACCAACTATAGGGATTAGAACAAAAGATGAGGTTATATTAGAAGAGGGAATGGTAGTTACTGTAGAACCAGGAGTATATATTCCTAATCTTGGTGGGGTAAGAATGGAGAATATGGTTTTGGTAAAAGAAAAAGGTTGTGAGGTTTTGACAAAAAAATTGCCTTTAGAGATAAGATTATAGAATTTAAAAAAAGCTTGTTGACTTAACCTGAGTTCGACATAAGAATATGTTCCTTTATTTTAGTTAAATCGAACTCAGCTTATATTAATTATCTTTGGATATTAAGGAAAAAAATGACTAATTGTTATAAACAAAAAGAAGCATTAACTATTAGACTTCTTTTTTCTTAGCCTTATTCCTAACCCAACTTTACCAGTTTTCCATCAAAAAGAGGTAAAAAATGGCTTTTTTGG
>JASEGW010000169.1 GCA_030017825.1 bacterium
GCATCTATAAGCTTTTTTGTATCTATTGCTGTTATTTCGCAGTAAGTCTATTATATAAGCAATATCAACTAATTTAAGAAAGAACCATTTTACCTATTTTTGATGGAAAACTGGTAAAGTTGGGTTAGGATCAATCAATCTATAATTCTGGTGAATTCTCAATCTAAAAGTAATCAACATAGTAATAGGGGACGGAGTTGAAGTGGTGGGGGATAGAAAAAGCAATGATAGAAACAATATTGCAGAAAAAACCGTTAAAAGTGTTTATTCTTTACTGAATAAGTAATTTATAGCCTTGGGAATATTATTTAAAAGATCACTTGCAATTAAAGAAAGTTCACCTTTTTCTTCTAAGGCTAAATCTCCTGCCAAGCCATGTAGATATACACCTAATTTGCTAGCTTCTAAAATGCCTAAGCCTTGAGCAAGAAGTCCTGCAATAATACCTGTTAAAACATCACCTACGCCTCCAGAAGCCATGCCTGGATTGCCAGTAGAGTTTATAAAAATATTACCAGAAGGGTCGGCAATTAATGTGTGGGCGCCTTTTAAGATCACCACTATTTTATACTCTTTGGCTACTTTTTGAGCATAATGGATGCGATTATTAGAAACGTCATTAATCTTTATCTTTAAAAAATGGGCTAATTCTCCCATATGGGGAGTAATTACTATTGGCGACTTTACTTCTTTTAGTATTTCTGGTTCTTCGGCTAAAGCAAAAATACCATCAGCATCAATTACCAAATGGATGCTAATCTTTTTAACTAATTCTTTTACTAATTTTATAGTTTCATTATCTCTGCCAATACCAGGTCCTAAAGCCATTGCTTGAAATTTAGAGATTAAATCCATGATAATAGGAAATCCCTTGCTGCTAAGAGTAGCAGAAGGAGTTTCCGGTAAAGGCTGAGTCATAACCTCAGTTAATTTAATTTCTAAAATAGAATTTAGGCTTTCTGGAATTCCTAAGATTACAATACCGCTTCCTGTTAACAGAGCTGCTTGACTGGATAAAGCAGCTGCGCCAGTCATACCTAAAGAGCCCGCCAGTAGAAATACTTTTCCACATTTTCCTTTATGGTCATCTTTTAGCCTTTTAGGCAATAAAAAAGAAACATCTTTTTCTTCTGTGTAATTTATCTTTATTTTAGAATTATCAAGAAGAGCCTTAGGAAAACCAATATCTACTATAACTAACTTGCCAATATAATTCATTGCTGGGGAAAGAAACATTCCTGCTTTTGGAAGACCAAAAGTTAGAGTATAGTTAGCTTTTATGGAGGTACCAAATACTTCACCTGTGTCTCCATTAATTCCTGAAGGAATATCTAAAGCTACTTTAGGTTTAGGTAAAAAATTTAGATAGTCGATTACTTCCGTAAAGAGATTTGATAGAGTTCCCTTTGTTCCTATGCCTAGAATAGCGTCTATAATTATATCAGCTTGAGCTATTTTATTCTTCTCTTTATGGAATTTATCAATAAAGTTGATTCTAATTAAGGGAATATTAAGTGACTTTACTATGTCTAAATTTGTTTTAGCAATCCCTTTAGCTTTCTCTTCCTCAAACATTAAAAAAACTTCCACAGGTATTTTTTGGTTAAGTAGTTGCCTAGCTAATACTAATCCATCTCCTCCATTATTTCCTGGTCCTACAAAAATGGCTATTTTTTTAAACTTTAGATTAGAGAAGAGTTTATGTAAGTATTCTAAACTCTTAATACCAGCATTTTCCATTAAAGTAAGACTAGGAATAGAATACTTTTCTGAGGTGATTTTATCGATTTCATACATTTGACTAACCGTAGCGACCTTCATAATAACCCCTTCTGTTCTTATTTTGATTGATATTTACAATATTACCATTTCTTCCATTTCCGAGAAGTAGTTTTAGTGATTCTTTGATAGCATTTTTTTAGTAATTTGCAAATAAGAATTAATCCCCAAAATGGATCAAAATAATAGAATTTATATTTTATTCTTATATTAGTTATTAGTTTTAATATATTATGAAAAAGTTCTAATCTATATTTTTTTATAAGTTCAATTGTTTCAGGAGAAGGGTATAATATCTCCATATAGTATTGGAAAAATCTAACCACTTTCATTTCATAGCTAAATTTAATCCAAGGAACAGATGCATTTTCTGTCTTATATTTACTCCAGCCTAAAAAACTGTTAGGAGGTTTAAATCCAAAGTTAAGCGCTTTTTCAAAGCCATAAGTTCCAGGCCAAGGAGAATAATGATGAAATGATAAAACAATCTGAGGATAATCTTTTTTTAGCCTTAAGATTAAGTTAAATGTTTTTTCTAAATCCTTATACCCATCTTCATTCATAATACCAGAAATAAAAGAGTAAGAGGGTTTGATATTATATTTTTTTAGAATAAGATTGCATTTTTCTATATCTTCTGCTGTAATATTTTTTTGAATTAAGCTAAGCATTCTGTTAGAGCCACTTTCAGCTCCTATATACAAAAGAGATAGGCCACTCTCTTTCATACAACAAAGAAGTTCTTCATCTAAATGCAGTATTTGATCTACTCTAATATTGGCCTCCCAAGTAATATTTAGTTTTTCTTGGCAAATACCTTTAAGTATTTTTTTAGCCCTTTTTTTATTAATAAAAAAATTGAAGTCTAAAAAATCTATGTGATTTACTTTGTAAGTAGAGACTAAATATTTTAAATCATCTATTGTTTGCTCTGGAGACAGAGTAAAATATCTATTTCTTCCAAATGCTTGAGGAAGACAGCAAAATGCGCACCTTCCATAACATCCTATACTCGAAATATAACCTATTCTGCGATTTCTGCTTCTAAAGTTTTTCTGAATGTATTTTTCAATAGGTATCAATTGGTAGGCTTTCTTATTTATAGGCTTTATATTCTTTATAAACTCAATTTCATTGGCGTTTATTTTTCCATCTTCTCTATAAACTAAAGAAGGTATTTTTCTAAAATCTTCTTTTTTTTCTATGCACTCCACTAATTTTGGAAAAGAATCTTCTCCTTGGCCTCGAATAATAAAATCAATATTCTTATCTTGAAGTATCTGTTTATACATCAGAGTAGGGAACCATCCTCCCCAGACTATAGGAATGTTGGGGAGTTGTTTTTTTATAAAGCAAGAAATTTCGTAACCACTCTTTATTTGGTTTCCTAAAATTAAACTCACTCCTAAGCAAATAGAGTCGCTAACCTCAAAGAGAAGTTTTTCTTTGAAGTTATCTTCGATATTAGCATCAATAATAGTAATCTGGTATCCTGCTTCCAAAAAAGGCCTGGAAATAGTCAAAAAACCTAAAGGGGGATAGAAAGGAGTTTCGTTAATTAAAGGGTAAAATAAAGTTATTTTTTTAGAGGGCATAATATGTTGTTTAAATACTTAATTAACCTGAGTTCGATTTAAATATGAGTTTAAGGGTTAATATTTTTGAGCATTAATTGAAATTAGGAAAATACTTAATTTTTA
>JASEGW010000016.1 GCA_030017825.1 bacterium
ATGACAAAAATTCAAATGACCGAAACAGAAAAGTTTTAGATTTTGAACATTTGAATTTTAGATTTGTTTCGAATCTCGAATTTTACTTAAGTGTGCTACAATACCTAATTATTTTTGCATGGGTACTTATTTTAAATTAAAATACTAAACTTTAGAAACAAGTTTATTCTACCTTTATTAATATTTTTAAATGACGAGAAGGTTTTTTATAAAAATCATTTCTCCTTAGGCTTTACAATAACTAAAGAAAGATTATCCTCTTTAAAGTACTCATTGGCAATTCTCTGGATATCCTCTTTACTAATCTTGCCAACCAAATCTTCTAATTTATCTGTATAATCATAACCTAAGCCTAATATTTCATTGGAAGAAGCATCCAAAGCTTTAGAAGCATTAGATTGCAAGTTTAATAATCTGCTAGTAACCACATCTTTTTTAGCTTTATCTAATTCTTTATCTAAAACATATTCTTTTTTAAGCTTTTCAATTTCTTTAAACATATCTGATGTAGATTCTTCAATCTTATCTTCAACAGTACCTATATAAAAAATATAAGCCCCAGGATCAACTCCTACATAAGAAAATGTTCCCACATAATAAGCTAAACTTTTTTTATCCCTTAACTCATAAAAAAGACGGCTACCTTGTCCGTTAAGAATAGATGATAAAACCTCAAAAACTAACATATCAGGATGCTTTAAAGGAACACTATGGTAACCAAGTAAAATTAAAGTCTGTTCTTGGTCCCTATATTCCACAATTTTGCGCATTTCTTTCTGTTTCTCCTCTTGAGGAACTTTTATGCAGACTCCTCTTGTAGCTTCCAATCTTGCAAAAGCCTTCTCAACTTTCCTGACAACCTCTTCTTCTTTTATATCTCCAAAAACAGAAAAAATCATATTAGAAGTTGAAAAATACTTTTTATGAAAATCTTTAATATCTTCTTGTTTCATTTTTTTCAGGCTTTCTTCATTGCCAGCATAAAATAAACGATAGGGATGTTTTTTCCACAAGGATTCTTCTATTAGCTTCTTCCCTACTCCAAATATATGGTCATATCGACTCTTAATTAAAGCTAAATTTACCTTTTTCTCTTTCTCTATCTCTTCTTTTGGAAAAACAGGGTTGCAAATAACATCACTTAAAATATCTAAGGCTAAGTCAAAATCTTCGGCCAAAGCATCCACTGAGCAACCACAATAATTGTTTACAGAATAAGTCTTAATGTTTCCACCTACAGATTCTATTTCTTGGCTTATCTTTTCCGCAGTTCTACTTTTAGTTCCTTTTATTAATAAAGAAGTAGTTAAATTGCATATTCCATTATTCTCTTTATTTTCTGACCTTACTCCTCCTAAAAACATAGCATTTAAGCAAACTACAGGATTAGCCTTACTTTCATGAATTAATAAAGTTATTCCATTTTTAAGCACTTTTTTCTTAATCTTAGCTTGAGGTAGTTCTTTAATCTTTATTTCTTCCCTATCCTTGCTCTTCTTGGGAATAATAGTAGCAATAGTTAAATTGTCTTGATTTAGATATTTTTTAGCTACATTCTTTATATCTGAATTAGTTACTTTCTTAATACCTTCTACATACTTTATCCCAAAATCTATATTGCCCGTAGAAAGCTCATTTAGAGCTAATTCTTGAGCCCAACCTTTTATAGTTTCTTTTTGAAATATCTGGTCAGCAATTACCATCTTCTTTCCTTTGCTTATTTCTTCCTCTGAAAATCCCTTAATTTTAACCTGCTCTATAATGCTTAATATCTCTTGCATGGTTTCTTCTTTAAATTTAGGCTCCAAGGTAGCTTTAATGCCAAAAATACCAGGTTGTTTAGGCGTGTAAGAATAAGTCGAAACATCATAGACTAATTGTTTCTTCTCTCGCAATATTTTATAAAACAAAGATGAACGGCCTTCACCCAATAAATTTGCCAACAAGTCTAAAGCGTAAACATCAGGGCTTCTAATATCTGACCCATGATAACCCATAGCAAGATAAGTCTTAGTAGTTTCCCTTTCTTCTTCCACTACTCTCAATCCCATCTGTTTTGGTTCCTGGGGAATATAGTTAGAAAGAGGAATAGTAGGTTTTAGTTTAGAAAAATACTCTTTAACTTTAGTTAAAGCTTCTTCTGTCTTTAAATTTCCCACTAAAACTAAAATTAAGTTGGCAGGAATATAAACTTCTTGATAATAGCTAACTAAATCTTGACGAGTAAGTTCTATGAACCTATCTTTTAAACCGATAATAGGATATTTATAAGGATGAGTTGTGTAGGCAGTTGACCATAGTAAATTTGATAAATAACGATCGTGGTCATCTATGTTCATACTTAATTCTTTTAAAATAACTTCTCTCTCTTTTTCTAATTCCTGAGGATCAAAGATAGAATTTATAGACATATCAGAAAGAACGTCAATAGCTCTTTCATAATATTTGCTGGGAATATCAATATCATAGCAAGTATAGTTATAGGAAGTAAAACCATTTAAGTCTCCTCCCACCTCTCTTATGGTGTTGGCAACTTCAGTTGTAGCCCTTATCTTGGTTCCTTTAAAAAACATATGCTCAATAAAATGAGAAATGCCTGCTCCTAAATATTTACCTTCATCCACACTTCCCTTGCTTAGCCATAAGCGAGCTGCTACTACCGGTGAAGAATGAACTTCTTTTATAATAACTGTTAAACCGTTATCCAGGGTTGTTTTAAATGCTTCTTTAGATGAGATAAATGAGGAAGAAAATACTTTTGATGTGACTAAAACTATGATGCCAATAAAAATAAGTTTAAAAATACTTTTCTTGTTGTATTTCGCTTTCTTCATGGCAAAAAATAACATTAAATAACTCCTCTGGTGTATTAGAACTTATAATTTCTCTTCTAATTTCATCATTATTTAAAAGCCGAGCAATACCAGCTAAGGTTCTCACATGTTTTTGAAAACGATCTTTAGGTATTATTAATAGAATTACAATTTTTGCTGGCTTCCCATCCATTGACTCAAAAGGAATTCCTTTCTTGGCAATCCCCATAGCAACTACTATTTCTTCTACTCTATTTGTAGAACCATGAGGAATGGCTACTCCTTTTTCCATTCCCGTTGACATAGAACGCTCTCTTTTCATGACACATTCTAATATTTCATCACGGTCAGACATCCTTATTTCATGAACTCCTACTAAGTAGTCAATTAACTCTTCAATAGCTTCCCATTTATCAATAGCTTCTAAATCAATTTTAATCAAATCTCTTCTTAAAAATTCACTTAATTTCACTTTATTCTTTTCCTCTCTTTTTCTTAATCTTCTTCAATCTGTATATATCTTCTCTTTCTCTTTCCGACAATACCTCTTGGATAAAACCTATATCTTTCCCTAAAGAAGGAATTAATTTTTGTTCTAAAGCACTTATGCGCCTTGATGTTTTCTGAATCTCTTCACCTAGCCTTTTTATTTTTACCTCTGTTGGTGCAATATCTATCACTTGCTCTACTATTTCCTCAAAAGATAAAGCCACTTCATCAATCCTAGAACTTGTGCTTACTAAAGAGTATCCCCGATCATAAACTCTTCTTTTTACCTGAATCTTTTCTACTTCAGCAACTTTTATTCCCCAAATGTTTTTTTCTGTTAATTTTACATAAAGATCCCTTTGGCAAGCAAAGGAAGTGGAACGAATCTTATGAAAACCATCAACAGCCAAAGCCACTATTAGAACTGAAATGCCTTTTTGCAAATCTCTATTTAATTGGTCGCGACTATCAGCTAAACTTCTGGCTTCTTTGATAAACTCCTCCATTAAAGCATCTCTTTTCTTCTTTAGAAGATTTGCTCCTTGAAGGGCTATCTTTAACTGGCCTTTTTTGGCCAGTAAATTCATTCTGGTTGGGCTTACATGTTCCATAAATATTCTTAAAAATCTAATTTAAAAAAGCTTGTTATTCGTTACAAATTATAGAATTTAGGCAAAAACATTTATTTTTAAATATCAAACCTGTAAAATACTTCATATTGCAACTTATTAATGTTTAGGACATAATAAACTCATTAAAAAACTCGTAACTATTCAGCATAAACTTCGCACTAAGGAAATATGTTGTTATATTGAACATTGCTAAATAGTTACAATTTTTATAAGAAAGGGCTTTCTACTCCATCTTCCATTATTTCCACAAAATACCTACTTATTAAGTCCTTATTAATTCTGGTCAGTTCGCTTTTGGGAATTATTGATAATAATTTCCAACATAACTTTAAGGTTTCCCCAATTTCTCGATTAGTGTCTCTCTGATTTATCATTTTCTCTTCAAAAGCCTGAGCAAACTTTAGATACCTTCTGTCAGAATCATTTAAAGCTTCCTCCCCTACAATAGCCACCAACTTTCTAATTTCACACCCTTCGGCATAACAAGAATATAATTGATTCACTAATTGGCGATGGTCCTCCCTAGTCTTACCTTTTCCAATTCCATTATTCATAAGTCTGGAAAGTGAAGGAAGCACATCAATAGGAGGATAAATACCATTACGATACAACTTTCGAGACAATACTATTTGACCCTCAGTAATATATCCTGTAAGATCAGCAATAGGGTGAGTAACATCATCATCAGGCATGGTCAAGATAGGTATTAAAGTAACAGAGCCATCTTTCTCCTTAATTCTTCCAGCCCTTTCATAGATAGTAGCCAAATCAGTATACATATATCCTGGATATCCACGCCTACCAGGAATTTCCTCTCTTGCTGCCCCTACTTCTCTTAAAGCCTGGCAATAATTAGTTATGTCAGTTAAAATTACCAGCACATGATAGTTTAAATGAAAAGCCAAATATTCTGCTATGGTTAAAGCGCATCGAGGAGTTAATATTCTTTCAATAGTAGGATCAGAAGCTAAATTTAATAAAGTTACCACTTTATTTAAACTTCCACTCTCCTCAAAATAGTTTATAAAGAAATTAGCTTCTCTCTGAGTAATCCCCATGCCGGCAAAGACCACTAAAAAATGAGGATCTTCCCCTAATACTTTAGCTTGCTTAACAATTTGACTAGCAATTTCATCTGCTGGTAACCCAGCACCAGAAAAAATAGGTAGCTTTTGACCCCTAACTAAGGTATTAAAACCATCTATAGTAGATATTCCTGTTTGAATAAAATCCGAAGGACGTTCCCGAGAAGTAGGATTCATAACCTGACCAGAAATAGGAAGATATATATCTGGAATAATTTCTCCAAAACCATCAATAGGTTTACCAGAACCACTAAGTATTCTTCCCACTAAATCCTTGGTTACTCCAAGAGTAGCTTCATTTTCTAATAAGCTTATGAAAGTCTTTTCTATGTCCAAGCCTAAAGTATGTTCAAAGACTTGAATTACCGCATACTCCTCTGACACTTCCAATACCTGCCCATGACGAATTTCTCCTGTCTTATTGCTTATCTCTACAATAGAACCATAACATAACTCTGGAATATAATTTACTATAATTAAGGGACCAGAAATATACTTAACCCTAGAATATTCTTTAGTTAATAAACTCATAATTCTTCCTTTCAATTTTTTTTACTGGATATAAACCAACACAGATACTTGTAAATGCTAATTTTATTTATTATCAGTCCCAAACTTTGTCTATTTAACTTGAATTCGATTTAAACTTAAAATAAAGGAACATATTTTTATGTCGAACTCAGGCTATTTACATCCAATAAACTCTTATATTGTTACTTTACTATACTTCTGAATCTTATCTAATTTATCTATAATTTCCTTCTTTAAGAAATGAGTTTTCTCTACAAATTCTTCTTCTGGTATACTTTTTTGCCTGGAAAGATCTTCTCTTAATGGTAAATCTAAAATCTCTTGAATAGATACTCCTTCTTGTATAACTTTCTTACACTCTTCATAGAAAAATAAAAGGTTATCTAACATAGCAAATTGTTTTTCCAAAGAAGTCGTAGCATCAATAGAGTCCATAGCATTTTGAGCCAGAAAATCGTCCCTCACCATTTTGCTGATCTCTAAAACCAATCTTTCCTCATCTTGCAGATTATCTGGACCCACCAACTGAACTACTTCTTGAAGCTGAGCTTCTTTTTGGAGAATCATTACCACTTTTTCTCTATTTTTTTCCCAGTCTGGATTTATACGACTGTTTAACCAGTCTCTAAGAAGAGGAAAATATAGAGTATAGCTTCGATGCCAATTTATAGCTGGAAAATGCCTTCTGGAAGCCAAGGAAGAATCCAATGCCCAAAAAGCCCCAGAAACTCTCATGGCGCTTTGAGTAACTGGCTCGGAAAAGTCTCCTCCAGGAGGAGAGACAGCCCCTACGATGGTAAGAGAACCTATCCTTTCCTTTGAACCTAAACAACTAACTCTTCCTGAACGCTCAAAGAAATTAGAAAGACGAGTTGAAAGATAAGTAGGATATCCTTCTTCTCCAGGCATCTCTTCTAAACGAGAAGATATTTCTCGCAAAGCCTCAGCCCAACGAGATATAGAATCTGCCATTAAAGCTACTTTATATCCCATGTCACGATAATATTCAGCTATGGTTACACCGGTATAGATAGAAGCCTCCCTAGCTGCTACGGGCATATTAGAAGTATTAACTATGAGTATAGTGCGATCCATCAAGATGCCTTCTCCTTTAGGATCAGAAAGTTCTGGAAATTCGTGCAGAACATCAGTAATCTCATTTCCTCTTTCCCCACACCCTATATAAACAATAATATCTGCTTCAGAATATTTAGCTAAAGTCTGTTCAGTTACGGTCTTTCCAGTACCAAAGCCACCAGGAATAGAAGCACTGCCTCCTTCAGCCACAGGAAATAAGCAGTCAAACACTCTTTGTCCGGTAACAAAAGGTCTTCCAAAACCTAATTTTTCTTTAACCCTTCGAGGAATCTTAACCGGCCATTTTTGATACATTTTTATCTTAGTTCCATCCTCCAAAAAAACAACTTCTTCTTCTAATGTATATTCTCCCTCTTCTGCTTTGGCCACTTTTCCATAAGTATCTACAGGAACTAAGACTTTATGAATAATATTTTTCTTTTCTTTAATCTCTCCTAATACATCTCCTGGCTCCACCATATCGCCTGAAATAACATTAGGAATAAAATACCACTTCTTTTCACGAGAAAGAGCATTCATCTTAATTCCTCTAGAAATAAAGTTTTTAGACATTAGCTCAATTTTTTCTAACGGCCTCTGCACTCCATCGAAAATATTACCTAAAAGACCTGGTCCTAACTCTACTATCAAGGGATTAAAAGTAGGATATACTAATTCTCCAGAAGATAACCCAGTAGTATCATCATATACTTGAATATAAGCTTTATCTTTATCTAATCTAATAATCTCTCCAAGTAACCTTAAGTTTCCTACTTCCACCATATCATACATCTTGGAATCTTGCATATCTTTAGCTACTACCATATGTCCGGAAACTTTAATTATGGTACCGTGTTTCTCATTATTCATAACCAGCTATCTCCTAATCAAAATAAAAGTAAAATATAACTATTCAGCAATGTTCAATATAACAACATATTTCCTTAGTGCGAAGTTTAAAAATTAATATTTCTTCGCCAAATTAAAATCGACCTCCTGTCTCAAACAAAATTTCTTCTTTTTCTTTAAAAATTAAATATTTTCCTAATTTCAATTAATGCTCAGAAATACTAATTTTTAAACTTAGATTTACGCTGAATAGTTACAGCAAAATAATCAATATATTTTAATTCTTAAACACCAACAGGAACGTTTTTGTTTTAAGCTATCATTTAATTGCTGTTAACTAAAATTCAGTTAATCTTTATATTATATCCAATAGTCCTCTTTAATAGCTGGGAAATATAGCTGCTTTTCATAGAGTGGTCATCTTCTCTGTATTTCATTTCTATGGGTAAAGGAACCACCAAAGGAAAACTACCTTTATCAATAATTTTTTTTAAATATAAGTCAAGATTTTCGTATAGAGTTTCTTCAATTATTATAACCCCATACTTATCATTTGATATATTACTCGCTAAAATATTTTTTGCTTCTTGATAAGACTTAGTATGAGCTACATCAATACCAGCTAAAACAAATCCATTTGCTACCTCACTTCCCACAATAGCTAATATTTTATACAAATATCAGTTCTCCTTTGATAATATTAGCTGGCATGCCATATTTAATACCCCAAGCAATAAATCTCAAATTTATAACCTCATTATATTTTTTCCATAAATATCCAATGGCCACTGAAATTGAAAGAGGATCAACTCGAAACATACTACAAGCTTTCTTGATTAACACTCCTTCCAAAAACCTTTCCATAACATATAATCTTCCGGATTTTGCAAAATAAAGCACTCCTTTTTCCACAGATGAAAAGAATTCTGTTCCTTCCAGCAAAGAGGATGCTTCCTCTAAGGTCTGACATGCTAATATAGACTCAAAAAGACTTTCTTTTAGATACCCCCCTCTAATAAAGAATAATTCACTTTCTTTGGGCCTGCTTTTGTCATAAACTAACTTAAAAGAGGTTAGTATATTTAAATAATCTATCTCGCTTCTAACTATTTGTTCTACAAAAATAGCATTTTTATCTTTTTCTTTTAATCTTTCTACCAAGTCTTTATAATATGCCCTATCAATTAAGTTTTCTATCTCTACTATATGAATACTCTCCTGATCATTATAAAAGTCTATAACAGCTTTCCTGATTCTGCTATCTAAACTATATCCCCAAGTAGTTAATAGATCTATACTTTCTCCTATATCTTCTTGCTCGGCTAACTCTTTTAGATGAACATCTTTTAAGTTAGCCATAGGAACCACTCCATATAATATATCTTCTGGAAATTGGTGTCTTAATTTTCCTCTAATTATGGTTTTTATATTATAAGCATCCCATTTGCTAAGCAATAATTTTATCCAATACGCAGCTTTATCTTCAGCATAACTTAACAATTTTTGAACATTTTTTGATAAATTCTCCCTTAAAGCCTTATTTATAGCTACGTGTCCAGAATAAGTTGCTAAAGCATTGGATAAATCCACAGCATAAGGAGAATTTAATAGGGAATCGATTAATAAACTAACTTCTTTTAAGGATAATAATTCTCTGTAGTATTCGTTAGCAAGAAGTTGGCTATACATAGCTCTTATGCGAGTATTTAGATATTCGTAATTACTCATTACTTCCTTCTTCTTGCCAACATTCCCCAACCAACTTTTTTATTAGGGAAAACATTTTTTTCCATCGAGATTCAAGAGTATTATAAACTATTACCTTATCTTCTTCATTGTAAGCAACCAATCCCATAGCAATATTATTATCTTCTATAATTTGAAAAGACATATTTTTTGATTGAAGATATTTCCGACACAAAAGCTTATCTTCTTTATTCGCTCTAACTAAGATTTTCCCTTTTACTTCCTTTAGGGTTTGGATTATTAAACTTTCCAGAATTTTTTTATAAACTTCTGGTTGTTCTTTTCTAAGTATCTCTATTTTATCTAAAATACCTTTCTTAGCATCTGATATTAATGCACACTTATAATGATTCTCTTGATTCTTTAGATATCTTTCTAATTTCCCTACAACCTTTCTTCTTTCAATATCTAACTGTTCCTGGGCTTTTTTTTCAACTTCTTCTTTATAGGCATTAATCTCATCTTGAGTCTTTTGATTTATCTGCCTAACTTTTAGAGCTGTTTCCTCTTTAATTTGCTGCACATCCAAGTCAAACCTTTGCTCTATCTCTTTTATTAAAGTTTCCAATTTTTACCTCTATAAAGCATAAATTATTATAGCAGCTACTACAAAGCCAAGAATTACCATAGTTTCTGGAATAGCTATTAAAACAATTATTGTTCCCGATAATTCTGGCTTTTCAACAATAGCTCCTGCACCTGCTGCTCCAATCTTACTCTGAGCAATACCTGTAGCGATAGCAGTCGTGCCTACAGAAAGAGCTGCTGCTAAAGCTAATAATCCCACAGCAAGATCGCTTCTTTCGCTTTTTTTAGGAGTTTGCGCAGCTTCTTCTTTAGCCATTACATTGCTTGCCACAAACATTAACAGTAAACCTATCACAAAAAACCACAAAATTTTCTTCACCAAACACCTCCTATGTTTAATTTAAACGCTCTAAATAAATTGAGTTCGATTTAAATATAAGTTTAAAGTCTCTTTCACAGAAAACTTTTTCTAAAAGGTTTATATTCTCTTCCCCCAGTAATATAAAACTTAGAAAAAAATTCCACATAATGTAATCTTAAAGAATGAATAGTGGTGCTAAATATTCCCACAGCTAAATTCAGCACATGAAATAAAGTAGCCACTATTACTCCTAATAATAAACTATTAAAAGAGGATCCCAATTTATTGGCTACCATAGCTAATATTACTGAAGCCACCCCAATAGCCATAATACGAGCATAAGAAAGAATATTGCCCATAGTAGAAATTACCTCTAAAGGAGCCATAAAACCATGAAGTTTAATACTTACTGGAATAAATATTAGCAGCATCCCCATTCCTATATTAAAAAAAATAGGTGGTAAAAAGTTGCCCACCTCACTTCCTATAAATATTATTCCTATTAAGATCAACAGCCTCACAGCTGTATTCCACATATCATATTTTCTGTTAGTCAAATATGAATTTATGGTACCTAAAACTAAACCAATCATTATATGAACAACGCCAACAACTATTGCCAATACTAACAAAGGCATTATAGCTTCTTCTCTTTTTAGCCAAATAGGATGTAAGCCAAACCTCTTTCCTATATCTCCAAAGAATTCTCCAAAAATAGTTCCAAATATAATAGTAGATATAGCTGATATTAAAAATATCCAGGAAATATCCTTTAACAGATTTCTTCCTTTGGCGTAATATGAAAGTAGTCTACTGATTAAGATTAAAAGAATTCCATACCCTATATCTGCTAAAATAAGCCCAAAAAACATAGGAAAAAAAACAGCTATTAAAGAAGTAGCGTCCAAGGTTCCATATTTTGGTAAGGAGAGAAAAGCTAAAAGTCTTTCAAAAGGTCTTCTTTTTTTAGGATTTGATAAAAGAATAGGAACTTTTGAGTAATCACCTTTCCTTAAGTGCAGTTCATTAATTACTACAGAATCTTTATAATTATCTTTTAACTCTCCTTTTAATCTCTCTATATCTTCACTAGGAATCCATCCTTTAATAACAAATGTATACTGTGACTGAGCAAATGACGAATAAGCTTTTATCCTATTTAAACAATCTTTATTCATCATATTTAAGAGTAAAATATTTAGACCATCTTCTTGAAAAAGAATATCTATTTTTTTTGATACTTCTTTTAATTCCAAAGGAAGTTGTTTAAGCTTTTCTTCAATAATAGATAAAGATTCATCTAAAGGCTTACCTCTATACTCTCCTGGAATTCTTAATTCATCTATTTTCTCATTCCAGATAAAGTTTTTAATCTTTTCCAGGTGCTTTTTTTTAAAACCTATTACCGCTATTAATCTTTTTTCGTCCAAATTTTTAGAAATAAATTTATAATCATTATTGGTAACCTTAAAAAATTCTTCTTGAATAATAGGCAAAACATATTTATTGCTCTTATCAATAGTTATTCCTATAATATCATATTTTTCCCTCCATCCATATTGAGGAACTATTTCCTTAAAGATAGCCACAACTTTTTTATAATTTGAAAGTAATTGGATGTCGTTTTCTATGTTATTTCTTCTTCTGATAAATGACCTTATTTGTCTTTGAATCATAGCTACATAGGAATACCCTTCAGTTCCTTTTTTTTCTAACGCTTGTCTCTTTCGAACTGTTTTTTCTGTGTTAAGAGCTATATCTTCTCTGAGTTGATTTAGTATATATTTAGGAATATGATTTATAATCTCTTCTAAAACTTCAGACAGTTCTTCTCTTTTTTGCTCTTCTAACACTTCTTTCTCTTGTAAATGAACTTTATGTAAAAAAACTTCCCCAAAATCCTCCGTAATAGGAATTTTTTCTATCTGCATCTTTCCAAAACTATGTAGTTTCTCTACTATTGAACTCAGATGCTTTTTTATTCCTACAATTTCAATGTAGCTCATTTTAGAAATCATAATAAATTAACAATATCTCCTGTTCTCTGTGATCTGCTATTTGATTTAATCTGCGTCTAAAAAAGGATATTTCTGGTACAATAGACTTACTGCGAAATAAATCAGTTATTTTACAAAAATGTTATAATTTCTTTACTGACAAGGCAATAGAGCTATTTATTAAAAAATCAACAATTTTTGAATAACTCCAGCCATTACAGGCATCTATAAGCTTTTTTGTATCTATCGCTGTTATTTCGCAGTAAGTCTAATTAAGTTAAACTGCAAATTCTCTTAAATACTTCTTCAGCTATCTTAGAAGTTAAGTAGCAGTATTTCTTTTTTAACCTTTTTAGCTCTTCTTCAGATTTAGCTTCCATTTCCTTAGCTACCTTATCAATTTCTTTTAAGCCATCTTGATATATTCTTTCATATACATTTCCAATATCTTCTTTAAACTTCAGAATAGCCTTCCCTCTTTTCGTCTCCTCTTCCTCTGTTGTTTCTTCAGCCTCCAGCTTTATCTTTTTTAGTTTTTCCTCTAACTCTTTTTCAACATCTTTAATTGCTGGAAGCAGAGAGCTTCCTTTTTCTACTTTTGAAATCTTCATAAGCTATCAACCTCAACAAAATAAGATAAAGTATATGATAGCCTATTCTTTTGATTTTATCAACTTATTTTTATTTTTTGTCATCTGTTTTTCATAATTTATAAAAATTAGATAACAATTATCGAATCACAAAAAAATCTAAGAAGAATTAATTTTTAGTTTTCAATAAATTAAACAAAATTAAACAAATATTATGCTTGAAATATTCTAAAGTCAAAGGTATACTAAAAATAATTGTATATTGGTTATTTTTATGAACAAAACTACTCTTACCCACTTTAATTCCCAAGGTAAAGCTAAAATGGTAGATATAGGCCAAAAAGAAACTACTTCACGCACAGCAAAAGCTACGGGAACAATCTCCATGCAAGAAAATACTCTTAATTTAATTAAATCTCAACAAATTATCAAAGGTGATGTGTTTACTGTAGCTAAGACCGCAGCTATCTTAGCATGCAAAAATACTCCCAACTTGATTCCTATGTGTCATCCTATAAGAATTACCCATATTGACCTCAACTTTGAAATAAATGAATCTGACTCTTGCGTTAAAGCCATTGCAAAAGTTTCTGCCCATGATAAAACAGGCGCTGAAATGGAAGCACTTACTGCTGTATCTATCTCTCTTTTAACTATTTATGATATGTGTAAAGCCGCAGACAAAAAAATGATCATTTCTAATATACACTTGAAAGAAAAAACAGGTGGAAAAAGTGGCAATTTTTTATTTGAGGAAAGGCTACCTTGATGGAAAAAAGTAAACCAATCTCGTTAACTAAAGCTACTATAGGAGTTGACATTGGAGGCACCAAAATAGAAAGCGCTTTGGTTCGTCTTGACGGAAGCATAGCTACAAGTATAAAAATAAATACTCCATCCAATCCAAATAATATAATTCAAGCCATTTATGCTTTGATTGATGGGATCTTATTAGAAAGAAAAGAGTTTATTAAAGGTATTGGGGTTGGCGCTCCTGGCCAGGTAGAACTTCATACAGGAAAAGTTATTTATGCTCCTAACTTAAACTGGCATAATGTTCCCTTAAAAGAACTGCTTCAAAAAAAATATTCTCTTTCTGTATTTGTAGATAATGATGTCCGCTGTGCTATGTTAGCTGAATATAAGTTTGGAGCAGCTAAAAATATTTCTAATTTCTTCTGCGTTTTTGTGGGAACTGGTATCGGTGGTGGAATTATGATTAAAGACAAAGTCTTGCGAGGAATCACTAATTCCGCAGCCGAGATTGGACATATAACTATAGAAAAAGATGGATCAAAGTGTAATTGCGGCAACTATGGATGTTTAGAGAATATAGCTTCTGGCCCTAAAATAATAGAATATGTTATAGAAATGTTAAAGAAAAACAGATCAATCATAAAAGACATAGTTAACAACGATTTAAGTAAAATAAATATTGATGTAATTCAAAAAGCTTTTGAGCTGAATGACAAAGTAGCCATAGAGGTTTTGAAAAGAGCTGCTGATTATATCGGAGCAGGAGTAGCTAGCTTAATAAACATCTTAAATCCAGAAATGGTAATCTTGGGTGGTGGAGTTATCGATGCTTCTCCCTCTTTATTTGAAATAATAAAGAAGATAATCTTTGAAAGAGTATTAAATATCTCCAAAAGTAATCTCAAGATTGTTGTCCCCAAATTAAGAGAACATGTTGGTACCATAGGAGCCAGCTTATTAATAGAATCGTAAATCAGTCAACTTGGGAGAAGTTTTTGTATAAAGCAGGAATCTTAATTATTAGCGATAAAGGAGCAAGAGGAGAAAGAAAGGATTTATGCAGAGAGGTTATAGAAGACACTCTAAAAAGGATAAATATTGTATCCATAAAACACGATATTATCCCAGACGAAGAAAATATAATTTATAATAAATTAATAGAATATATAGATAGTTTTCATCTAAATATAATTATTACTAGTGGAGGCACCGGTATCGGCCCTCGAGATGTAACTCCAGAAGCCACCAAAAAAGCAATAGAAAAAGAAATTCCAGGTATAGCAGAAGCTATGCGACTTGAGACTTTTAAATTTGCTCATAGTAGTTTAATCTCTAGATCTGTGGTTGGCATTAGAAAGCAAAGTATTATAATAAATTTACCAGGAAGCCCCAAAGCTTGCCAAGAATGCCTGAAAGTAATTTTAAGCACCCTTCCCCATGCCATAGATATGGTCTTGGGCAAAAAGATGGAATGTGCAAATGAGATTAAAAATGTTTCTAAGTGATATAGAGATTATAATTAGAACTGTTTTATCGTTGACCCTTTCAGCAATAATAGGCTTAGAAAGAGAAAGGCATTCGAAACCTGCAGGACTTAGAACTCACATCCTGGTCTGTGTGGGAGCTAATCTTACTATGTTAGTTTCCCTTTTTATGTCTCAAAAATATGGAGACCTATCGCCTTCCAGAATAGCAGCTCAAGTAATAAGTGGAATCGGCTTTTTAGGTGCAGGCACTATCATTGTCTACCGCGGCACAGTGAAAGGACTTACTACCGCAGCTAGTTTATGGACCGTAGCAAGTATTGGCTTAGCTGTAGGAGCAGGCTTTTATTATGGAGCTATTATCACTACCTTTTTAATTATATCTATACTCTTAATTTTTGAATTCTTTGAAAAAAGAATTATACAGGCTAAGGAATATAAGCTAATTATTCTTAAGGTAAGCTCTTTAAAAGATAAAATAAGTTCTTTAAAAGATAAAATAAGTTCAACCGAAACAGTGCTTTTAAGGCATAAAAGCAAAGTAAAGGATTTAGATTTAAAATACTTTCAATCTGGAGGTGAAATCAGATTAACTACAAAAATTCCCACAGATATTCATATTGTTGAAAATATCATTTCTGATTTATTAAAGATAAAAGATATTTCTGAAGTAGAAGTTAGCAAACTGGAGTAATAATTTTAGATGCTTAAAACTAATGAAAATAAAAAAGAAAAAAGATGGCATATTTCAAATAAACATAATCCTCAATTAAGAGATCAGCTATGTCAAGAGTTAAATATTTCTAATGTCTTGGCTAATCTTCTTATAGGCCGCCAAATTAAAGATGTTTCAGAAGGAATAAAATTCTTATATCCTAAATTAGATCATCTTCATCAACCTTTCCTTTTAAAAGATATGAAAAATGCCCTTGAAAGAGTCAAAAAAGCCATTGTAAAAAAGGAAAAGATTTTGATTTTTGGTGATTGGGATGTAGATGGTATTTGTAGCTGTGTTCTCTTAATGCGTGTCTTGTCTCAATTAAATAGTAATTTAAATTACTACATTCCTTCTCGCGAAGAGTATGGCTTGCAATCTGAGCTTATTAAACAATTTCATAAAGAAAGCGTTAATCTTATTATTACCGTGGATTGCGGTACAAGTAATATTGAAGAAATAGTCTATGCTAATTCTTTAGGCATAGATACCATTATTATTGACCATCACGAACCAAAGGAAGAATTACCCAAAGCTTATGCCATCATAAATCCTAAACAAAAAGACTGCAAGTATCCCTTTAAAGAATTAGCTGGAGTAGGTGTAGTCTTTAAGTTTATCCAATGCCTTTTATCATCTTTTAGCAAAAGCAGCAATAATTTAAAACTTATTAATTACATCTATGAAAACTACTTAGATTTAGTAGCTATCGGAACCATTGCCGATATTGTTCCTCTTGTAGATGAAAATAGAATTATAGCTAAATTTGGTCTTTCTTATCTTAGGAATACAAAAAAGGTAGGACTAAAAGTCCTTTTATCTCAATTAAATTTAACTTATGAAAAGCTTTCCAGCAAAAATATTTCATGGAAACTAGTCCCAGTCTTAAATTCTGCTGGCAGAATGAATAAAACTTCTTTAGGGGCTGATTTGCTCTGTATCAAAAACTCTAAAAAAGCTTTAGACATAGCTGACGAGCTTCTTAAGTTGAATCAAAGTCGAAAGGTTTTATTACAAGAAGGCACTTCCTTGATTTCTCAGTTATTCTTTGACCAAGTCGATCTTTATAGTGAAAAAGTAATTGTAATTACTACCAGCGAAATTCATTCAGGACTTATTGGGATTTTGGCCAATAGGCTCTTAGATGCTTATTTTCGCCCTGTTGTAGTCTTTAGCGTAGATGGAGATATGGCCAAAGGTTCCTCTCGAAGCTCAGGAAATTTTGATTTAGTAAAGGCACTAAAATACTGTGAAGATCTACTGATAAATCATGGCGGCCATAAAAATGCTGCTGGGCTCTCCTTGACTAAAGAAAATATAGCTAAATTTAAAACAAGAATAAATGAATATGCCCAAACTCAAATAAAGGATGAAGATATGCTTCCAGAATTAACTATCAATTGTGAAGTAAATATAAGGGAACTGAATATGTCCCTAGTCAAAGAATTAGAATTATTAGAGCCTTATGGAGCGGGCAATCAACAACCTATCTTTCTATTGCAAAATACTGACATTGTTGAGTGTCGTACTGTAGGAAGCAAAGCAAATCATCTTAAGTTAAAAGTTGGCGATAATTATCAAGAAATAGATGCTATTGGTTTTAATATGGCTAATTTTACAGAGTATAATCTTTCCAAAAGCAGCTTAGCTTTCCATTTCAATATTAATTATTTTAATGGAGCAGCGCTACCTCAACTTCAACTATTAGATATTAAGCCAAAAAATGTGGCAAGCGTTCAGCCGTCAGGTGTCAGCAGTTAGCTAATCTGAATTCGATTTAAATATAAGTTTAAGGATTAATATTTTTCGTTAAAATTTCAATTTAGTGAAGAAATAAGTACTTGAGTATAAGTTTTTCGGTATTTGATCTGAGTATTTTAAATCCGAAATCCAAGCATCGAAATCCGAAACCTGTCTGCGTGCGAACACGCACAGGCAGGCAAATTCAAAATTCAAGTCTCAAATGTTCAAAATATCATTTGCGATTTATTCTTTTAAAACTGATAGCTAAACACTTGCAATAAAAGGAGAATTTATGAACTGTTTAGTTACTGGGGCAGCTGGTTTTATTGGGTCAAATATATGCCAAAAACTTCTTTCCCTGGGACATCAAGTAATAGGTATTGATTCTTTCTTAGATTATTACCCTCGCAAGATAAAAGAAGCTAATATTTACAAGATCCTTTCTCACGAAAATTTTAGATTTATTGAAGCAGATATAAATTATCTTTATTTAGACAATATATTTGATGGTGTAAATTATATATTTCACCTTGCTGCTCAAGCTGGAGTACGGGATAGTTGGGGAAAAGATTTTAGTATATATATTAATTCTAATATTCATGTTACCCAAAAACTCTTAGAACATTGTTTGCATATTAAGTCTTTGAAAAAATTTATTTACGCCTCCTCATCTTCTATTTATGGAGACACCAATATTTTTCCTATTACTGAAGAAGCTAAAATGCAACCTACTTCACCTTATGGAGCCAGCAAACTTTTAGGAGAGAATTTATGTTATCTATATTGGAAAAGTTACAATCTACCTGTAATCTCCCTTCGTTTTTTTACTGTGTTTGGCCCCAAGCAACGACCTGATATGGCTTTTCATAAATTCATTAAAGCTGCTTTGAATGACCAAGAAATAGTCATTTATGGTGATGGAGAACAAACTCGCGATTTTACTTACATAGATGATATTGTAGATGCTAATATGCTATCTATGGAATCTGATATAAATGGTGAAGCTTTTAATATTGGAGGCGGAGCTAGAATTTCCTTAATTAAAACAATCCATCTCCTTCAGGAAATCATAGGAAAAGAGATCAAAATAAAGTATGTCGAAAAACAAAGAGGCGATATGCTCCATACTTACGCCAATCTCACTAAAGCAAAATCTTTATTAAAATATAATCCTTGTGTTCCCATAAAAAACGGATTAGAAAAAGAAGTTGATTGGATTAAGAATAACCTTAAGCTGCTAACCAACAATTAAAATAAAACTTTTCTTATCAATTTTCTTTTTATTTTTTCATTGACATTAATTGCTATTGCAATATAATAAATATCCTGTTATTGTCTAATTATTCAGCATAAATCTAAGTTTAAAAATTAGTATTTCTGAGCATTAATTGAAATT